>DATAIT010000063.1 GCA_036262515.1 Acidimicrobiales bacterium
CAGAGTTCGGCGCCGAGCAGGCGAAATCCTCCCGGCGGCCCGATCGGCCCGCTGCGTCAACGACCGGCTGGCTGTTGCCCGGACGGCTGTCCGGCGTCGAGGAGTGGTGCCGAGGGGTCGACGGCCGGTTCGTCGAGCAACACCAGCGTCTGGGCCGATTGGATCTCCGGTATCGACTGGAGGTCCTGGAGGATGACGTCCCGGAGGTGGTCGATGTCCTGCGCCCGCACCAGGACGATGTAGTCGAACGAGCCGCTGCTGAGCGCCAGCCACTCCACGCCGGGCAGCCGGCGCAACTGGTCGCCGACGACCCGCCAGCTGTGCTGCACCACGTTGACGAGAACCAGGGCGGCGATCGGTAGTCCCATCCTGCGGTGGTCGACGTCGACGGTGAAGCGACGGATCACGCCCGACTCCCGCAGCCGGGCCAGCCGCTGGTAGGCCGTGGCTCGCGACACGCTGACCCGGACCGCGAGCTCGTTCACCGAGGCTCGGCCGTCGGCTCGCAGCGCGGCGACGAGCCTGCGATCCACCTCGTCGAGCCGGACGTTCTGCTCTGGCACGCCCTTCCTCCCACAGCCGAGGAACCAGTTCATCCGGCCGCAGCCGGATCTGGCAACAGTATGTCCGGAGTAAGCCTCGCTGCCTGGACATCCGATTGGCCGAAGCCCCACAATGGTACCAGGACGTCTCACCAGGAGGATCGGTGCCCGACAACGGCCAGCTCTACGCCCCGGTGCTCCGTGATGCCCGTGGGGGTGTCGAAGTGGTGCTCGGCTCGGACCACCCGGGCTTCTCGGATCCGGCCTATCGGGCTCGCCGCAACGCCATCGCCGCCGAGGCGCTCGACTGGCAGCCGGGAAGCGACATCCCCGAGCCCGACTACACCTCGGTCGAGCACGACGTGTGGCGGGTCGTGGCCCGGGAGCTCGAGCCGCTGCATCGCAGCCATGCCTGCCGGGCCTTCCTCGAGGCGAAGGAGGAGCTCGCGCTCCCGGGCGACCGGGTTCCCCAGCTCCATGAGGTGACCGAGCGCCTGGCGGCCGTCACCGGCTTCCGTTATCTCCCCGTGGCGGGGCTGGCGCCTCTTCGGGAGTTCTACGGCGCCTTCGCCGGCTCGAGGTTCTTCTCGACGCAGTACCTGCGCCACCCGTCCATGCCCCTCTACACGCCGGAACCCGACGTGATCCACGAGGTCATGGGCCACGCCAACCAGCTGGCCGATCCCGGCTTCGCTGCCCTCTACCGCCTGGTGGGAGAGGCGGTGGCCCGCACCGCGTCGGATGAGGCCCTGCGCTTCTTGTCCCGTGTCTTCTGGTTCTCGATGGAGTTCGGCGTGGTGCGCGAGGCGGGGGAGCCCAAGGCGTATGGCGCCGGCATCCTGTCCTCGTGCGGCGAGACGGCCGCCTTCCGCACCGCGGACATCCGCCCGCTCGACCTCGCCGCCATGGGAACGCTCACCTACGACATCACCCGCTACCAACCGGTGCTGTTCGCGGCCAGGTCGATGAGCCACCTGCTCGACGTCCTCACCCTGTTCTTCGCGTCGTTCGACGACGACGTCCACGCCCGTCTGACCCGGGAGGCCGCGGCATGACGACAACCGATCTCACCCCGCGAACCACGGTCATCCCTGCGTCTCCGCTTCTGCTCGGGTGGGACGCCATCGAGCTGTGGGTGGGCAATGCCCGCGCCTTCGCAGGCTTCCTCGCCTCCGCCTTCGGCTTCCGGATCACCGCCTTTGCCGGGCCCGAGACCGGCTGTGACGACCGGGCGTCGTACGTGCTCGAGCAGGGCCGGATCCGGTTCGTGGTGACCGCCGCCCTCGGTCCCGACTCGCCCATATCCGAACACGTCCGGGAGCACGGCGACGGCGTCCACGACCTCGCCTTCGCCGTACCCGATGCCACTGCCGCCTTCCAGGCGGCCAGCGCCCGTGGCGCCCGGGTGCTCCACGAGCCCGACGCCGTCACCGACGACCTGGGCGTGCTCCGCCTGGCCCGGATCGCGGCCTACGGCGAGACGGGCCACACCTTCGTCGATCGGTCCTCCTACCGCGGCCACTACCGGCCGGGCTACGTGACCGAGGGCCTCCCGCCGCTGGCGGCCGCGCCGCCGGTCGGGCTCGACGAGGTGGACCACGTCGTCGCCAACGTGGAGCTCGGGTCACTCGACCGATGGGTCGACTTCTACCGTTCGGTGCTCGGCTTCGAGCGCCTGCGCCATTTCGACGATTCGCAGATCTCGACGGAGTACTCAGCGCTCATGTCCACCGTCGTGTGGGACGGCTCGAAGATCGTCCTGCCGATCAACGAGCCTGCGCCGGGACGGCGCAAGAGCCAGATCCAGGAGTACCTCGAGACCTACCGGGGACCGGGTGTCCAGCACATCGCCCTCGCCACCGGCGACATCGTCGCCGCCGTGTCGTCGCTGCGCGCGCGCGGGCTCCGCTTCCTGGAGGCACCCCCCACCTACTACGACGACGCCCAGGACCGGCTCGGGCACCTGGACCTGCCGTGGGAGGATCTGCGGCGGCTCGGCATCCTGGTCGACGAGGAGCCCGACGGATGGTTGCTGCAGATCTTCACGGAGACCCTCGGCGACAGGCCCACGCTCTTCATCGAGATCATCCAGCGGGGCGGGGCTCGCGGCTTCGGCGCCGGCAACTTCAAGGCCCTCTTCGAGGCCATCGAGCGGGAGCAGGCCCGGCGCGGCCATCTCTGAGCGGCGGAATTGATCGATGACCGGCTTCGGCGTGGAGAACCTGCCGTTCGGCGTGGCGCGGATGCCGGACGGCTCCGTGGGCTGCGTCAGCGCCCTCGAAGCGTCCGTCCTCGATCTCGGCGCCCTGGCCCGGGCCGGCTCCCTCGATGAAGCCGCGGTGCCCGACGGCGTGTTCGAGGACGCCTCCCTCAACCGCTTCCTGGCCTGCGGGCGACAGGCCTGGCGGGCGGTGCGCGGGCGGCTCGCCCGTTTGGTGCGCGAGGGCGACCCGGCGCTGGCGAAGGCCGCCGTGCCGGCGCATGCGGTGCAGCTGCTCGCTCCGGTGGCGGTGGGCGACTTCGTGGACTTCTCGGCCTCGCTCCACCACGCCACGCGTGTCGGGCGCCTGCTCCGGCCCGAGGGCGACCCGCTCCCGCCGCAGTGGCGCCACATGCCCGTCGGGTACCACGGCCGGGCCGGTTCCATTCTGGTCTCCGGCACCGGCGTGGCCCGGCCGTACGGCCAGGTACCAAGCAACGGCACAGGGCCGGTGGTCGCTCCCACCAGCGCGCTCGACTTCGAGGCGGAGGTCGGCTTCGTCGTCGGCGCCGGGTCGCCGCAGGGCACCAGGATCGCCACCAACGCGTTCGCCGAGCACGTGGCCGGGGTCGTGCTGGTGAACGACTGGAGCGCCCGCGACGTCCAGGCCTTCGAGTCGCGCCCGCTCGGCCCGTTCGGAGGCAAGTCCTTCGCCACCTCCGTGTCGCCGTGGCTCGTGACCCTCGATGCGCTCGATCCCTACCGGGTCGACGGCCCCGCTCAGGAGCCCAGGCCTCCCTCGTACCTCCGCACCAACGGGACGGCGGCCTACGAATTGCACGTCGAGGTCACGCTCCAGAGCGCGGCGATGCGGGACGAGGGGACGCCGCCACTACGCGTGAGCACCGCCCGGTTCGACTCCATGTACTGGACGGCACCGCAGCTGCTGGCCCATGCCACGGTGAACGGGGCCGGCACCCGCCCGGGCGACCTCTTCGCGTCGGGCACGGTGTCGGGCCCGTCCGCCGGCAGCGAGGCGTGCCTCCTCGAGTTGACGCGGGCGGGGGAGCGACCACTGGCGCTCCCGGACGGCTCGACCCGAGGGTACCTGGAGGACGGCGACACGGTCGTCGTCCGGGGGTGGGCCGGCGGCGACGGCCGACCGTTGCTGTGCCTCGGCGAGGTCACCGGAACGGTTCTCCCCGCACGACCAATGGAGGTGTGAGCGATGCACTACCGCAGCGTCGGCGACGTCCCGGCCAAGCGCCACCTGCGCACTCCGGCGCCCGGTGGCGGGTTGCTGTTCGAGGAGTTGATGGGCGAGGAGGGCTTCAGCGGCGACTCGTCGCTGCTGTACCACCTTCGGTCGCCATCGGCCCTCGTCGCCGCCGGGGAGGCGGGCGGCGGGCCCGACGGAGCCGAGGTCTCCGACGGCACCGGCGATACCCGGATGGCGCTGGTTCCGAACGAGCCGCTGCTGCCGCGGCACCTGCACACGTCGAAGCTGGCCCCCGGAGGCGACCCATCCGGCGGGCGCCATCTGCTCCTCGGCAACGAGGACGTGCGGCTGTCATGGGTCGCCGCCGACCGCAGTGGACCTCTCTGGCGCAACGCCCTGGGCGACGAGCTGGCGTACGTGCAGGCGGGCGAGGGTGCGCTCGAGTCGGTGTTCGGGCGCTTGGCCGTGCGTCCCGGCGACTACGTCGTCGTGCCCCGATCGACCTGCCACCGTTGGGTCGTCCCCGACGGCGGCCGGCTGGAGCTGCTGGTGGTGGAGGCTCGAGGTCACATCCGCCCGCCCCACCGCTACCTCTCGCCGACCGGCCAGTTCCTGGAGCAGGCGCCGTACTGCGAGCGGGACGTCCGCGGGCCGGACGAACCCCTGGTCGTCGACGACGGTCCGGTCGACGTGCTCGTGCGCCACCGCCACGGCGTCACCCGGCACACGCTGGCCTCCTCACCCTTCGACGTGATCGGTTGGGCCGGCTGCGTGTACCCCTGGGCGTTTTCGATCCACGACTTCGAGCCCTTGGTGGGTGCCATCCACCAGCCGCCCCACGTTCACCAGACGTTCGAAGGTCCCGGGTTCGTGGTGTGTTCGTTCGTGCCCCGTCCCTATGACTTCCACGAAGGGGCGATCAAGGTGCCCTACCACCACGCCAATGTGGACAGCGACGAGGTGATCTTCTACTCGGCCGGGGACTTCATGAGCAGGGCCGGGTCGGGTATCGGTGCCGGCTCGATCTCCGTGCATCCCGCCGGCTTCGTACACGGACCACAGCCGGGCAGCCTCGAGGCGGCCGCCGACAGGGACCGCACCGAGGAGGTGGCGGTCATGGTCGACACCTTCCGTCCCCTGCTCCTGGGTCCGGCCGCGCTCGACGTCGCCGACGACGCCTACCCGTGGAGCTGGTCGCGCCGGGCGTGATCCCGGTGGGGCGGTAGCGTCGCCTGAGTGTCAGGCTTCTCTCAGTCCGGGCGGTTGGCTCATAGCTTCGCTGCCCACCCTCGCGGTGTGGCTTCCATGCGATTTGCCGCCGCCCGGACGCGTCGGACCGGCCGCCACACCTTCGTGGCCGTCGATGGGGACGGCAGGGTCCTTGCTCACAGGACGGTCAAGGCGACCCCGGCCGGGCACCTGGATGCGCTTCGTTGGGCCGAGCAGTGGCCCGAGCGGACATGGGCGCTGGAGGACTGCCGTCACCTGAGCCGCCGGCTGGAGTCCGACCTCGTCCGAGCCGGCGAGCGGGTGCAGCGGGTCCCCCCCAAGCTCATGGCCGGTGCCCGGCGCAGTGCCGGCGAGCGCGGCAAGTCCGATCCCATCGACGCCACTGCCGTGGCCCGGGCGGCGTTGCGCGAGCCCGGCCTGCCCATGGCCCGCCTGGAGGGACCCGAGGCCGCCTGATGGAGCCGAACACCAGTTCGGCCCTGACATAGGAGCATCCCATGAGCGCCACCAAGCCCAACGTGACCGTTCCCGGCGGCGAGCCGCCTGCGCAGCTCGAGATCGAGGATCTGGAGGTGGGCACCGGCGCCGAAGCGGCAGCCGGCTCCCACGTCGACGTCCACTACGTGGGCGTGTCGTGGTCGAGCGGACGCCAGTTCGACGCGTCGTGGGACCGCAGGGACACGTTCTCGTTCCGCCTCGGGTCCGGACAGGTCATCGCCGGTTGGGACCAGGGCGTCGCCGGCATGAAGGTGGGCGGCCGCCGGCGCCTCACCATCCCGCCCGATCTCGGCTACGGCAGCAGGGGCGCGGGCGGCGTCATCGCCCCGGGCGAAACCCTGGTGTTCGTCGTCGATCTGATCGGGGTGCGCTGAGCGCGGCTGCGAGCCGGCGACCCGCCGGAGGTCCTTACCGGCGCATCTGGCCGAGGAGCCGGAGCACGTACCAGAACAGCAGCATCACGGATGCGAACAGCTGCACGGCGGCGCCGACGTAGGCCTCTGCCGGGTAGCGCTGCATGACGTTCTGCGTCTGGTACAGGATCGATGCGCCGGCCAGGGCGATCATCGCCAGCGAGAACCACACGCCGAGGTTCAGTCCGAACAGCACGGCGCCGACGATGAGCACGAGGGCGCACACGCCGCCCCACATCAGCATCGGACGGAGGAAGGAGAGGTCCTTGCGGGTCGTGTAGGCCACCGCGGTGAGGCCGGCGAAGCCGATGCCGGTGATGACGGCGGCCGCCCACACGGTGTTGGCGCCGTCGGCGTCGACCTTGAAGAAGTAGTACAGGAACGGGGCGAAGATCACCGCTTCGGCGGCGACGAGCAGGAACAACCCCTGGTACTGGCGTCCTGTGTCGCGGATGTCGTGGGCGAAGGTCGTGGCCAGCCAGCTGACGATCATGAAGCCGCCCATGATGAGCAACCAGGCGGGCCCCCCGCCGGCGATGAAGTCGTAGATCCTCTCGGCCACGCCCACCCGCAGGAACACCGCCTCGGTGGCGACGAAGGCCACCAGAGCGAGGACGAGGTGCTGATAGACCTTGACCACGAAGTCGGAGCGGGTGAACTCGTCGCGTTCGGCGACAGGGACCCCGTAGCTCACCGATGCCATCTGTTGTCCTCCTGGAGGATGCGGATGGTTCAAGGGTACCGAGGCATCCCGCCCATCGGGGACCGGCGGCCGTCAAGAACGCGCAAGGGGCGGGCGCCGTTCCGCCCTGGCGTACGCCGCCGGGAGGAGAGCGGACTGCGCCCGCCGGCGGACGACGGCTCCGCCCGCCGCACGTACCGTGGCCGGATGGCAGCGAGACCGGCGACGAACGCCTGGGTGCTCGCCCTCGCCGTCGGCGCCTTCCAGGTGGTGGGGTCCTTCGGCGCGGCCGACAACCAACCCGACCGCCGGGCCATCGACGCCGTGGCGCTCGGGCTGGTGGTGGTCGGGCCGATCGCCCTGGCCTGGCGCAACCGGCGACCGCTCGTCGCCGCTGCCGTCGCCATCACGGCGGCGGATCTCTACGTGGCCCGGGGGTATCCGTTCGGCCCCATCTTCGTGAGCGTCGCTGTGGCGCTCTACGCGACCGTGCAGTCCGCTCCCCGCCGGGCCGTCTGGTGGCTGGCGATGGCTGGCTTCGGGGGATTCGTGGCGGCCGCTTTCATCGATCCGAGGGCGGCGGGCGGCCCGGGCGCCGTCCACCTGGCCCTGGTGGGGGGCTGGCTGGCCATGGTCCTCGCCGTCTCCGAGGTCGCCCGTGTCCGCCGCGAGCAGGTGGTCCAGCGCGACCGGGCCGCCGGCGAGGAGCGTCTCCGCAGACAGGGCGAGCAGCGGCTCGGCCTGGCCCGGGAGCTCCACGACGTGCTGGGGCACACCATCTCGCTCATCAACGTGCAGGCCAGCGTCGCCCTCCACCTGCTCGACGAACAGCCAGAGCGGGCCCGACCGGCCCTCACCACGATCAAGGAGGCCAGCCGGGAGGCGCTCCACGAGCTGCGCGCGACCCTCGATCTGCTGCGCCACGGTGAGGACGCCCCCCATGCACCTGCGCCGCGGCTCTCGGCGCTGCCCACCCTCGTCGACGCGGTGCGGGCGAGTGGTCTCGCCGTCTCCTTCGAGCATGAAGGAGGAGAGGTGCAGCTGCCCGCAGCGGTCGAGCTGGCGGCGTACAGGATCGTGCAAGAGGCGCTGACCAACGTGACCCGGCACGCCCGGGCCAGCGCCGCCATCGTGCGCGTCGCCGTCGCCGGGGGTGACGGCCCGGGTGCCCAGCTGACCGTCGAGGTGACCGACGACGGCATCGGAGGGACGGGGATGCCCGGCAACGGCATCGTCGGGATGCGGGAGCGAGCGGCCGCCCTGGGCGGGACGGTCGAGGCGGAACCGTGCCCTGGTGGTGGCTTCCGGGTATCGGCCCGGCTGCCCGTCGAGCCGTGATCTCCGTCGTCGTGGCCGACGACCAGGCCCTCGTGCGGGCGGGGTTCTGCGCCCCTGCTCGACGCCGAGGACGACATCACCGTGTGCGGCGAGGCTGCTGACGGCGAAGAGGCCGTCCGGCTCGCGCTCGACATGCATCCCGACGTCGTGCTCATGGACATCCGCATGCCCGGGCTGGACGGCCTGGAGGCCACCCGCAGGATCGCCGGCGACCAGCGGCTGCAGGGTGTGAAGGTGGTCATCCTCACCACCTTCGACCTCGACGAGTACCTGTTCGAGGCGATCCGAGCCGGCGCCAACGGCTTCATCGTGAAGGACACCGAGCCGGTGGAGCTGTTGCGGGCGGTGCGGGCCGTGGTGGCCGGCGACGCCCTACTGTCACCAGGAGTGACCCGTCGGCTCATCGCCGAGTTCGTGGTGCGGGCCAAGGACCCGACCGCCCTGCCGGACCTCGACACCCTCACCCAGCGGGAGCGGGAGGTGGTGGCCCTCGTGGCCGAGGGGCTCACCAACGACGAGATCGCCGAGCGGCTGATCATGAGCGCGGCAACGGCGAAGACCCATGTCAGCAGGGCCATGATCAAGGTCGGCGCCCGGGACCGGGCCCAGCTTGTCGTCTTCGCGTATGAGACCGGTCTGGCCCGGCCTGGCTGGCGGTCGTGATACGCCGGCCGGCGTAGGCGGAGAGCCTCTCCGCGCCGGACGACGGCGCTGCCCGAACCCCCGATGATGGACGCATGACACCACCTGCCCTCTCCACGAGGGGACTGACCAAGCGGTACGGCTCGCGTACCGTCGTCGACCACCTCGACATGGAACTGCCGTCCGGAGTGGTCGCCGGCTTCATCGGCCCCAACGGCGCCGGGAAGACGACGACGATGGCCATGCTGCTCGGTCTGGTGCGGCCCAGCGCCGGGACTGCTGCCGTACTCGGTCTGTCGATCGCCGAGCCGGCCGCCTATCTCGCCCGGGTCGGGGCACTCATCGAGCGTCCTGCGTTCTACCCCTCGCTGTCGGGCGACGAGAACCTGGGCGTGCTCGCGACGGTCGGGGGCCACGACGGTCGCCGCATCCCCGCCCTGCTCGACACGGTCGGCCTCCGAGCCAGGGGAGGGGACCGGTTCCGCAGCTACTCGCTCGGCATGAAGCAGCGCCTCGGCATCGCCGCCGCCCTGCTCGGTGATCCGGACCTGCTGATCCTCGACGAGCCGGCCAACGGCCTCGATCCGCAGGGCGTGCGCGAGATGCGCGAGCTGGTCGGCCGGGTTGCCGATACCGGTCGCACCGTGCTCGTGTCGTCGCACGACCTCTCCGAGCTGGAGCAGGTCTGCGACTGGCTGGTTCTGATCGACGCCGGTCGCTCGCTCTACCAGGGGCCCGCCCTCGAGTTGCTCGACGGCGCGGGCGGGGGACTGGCCGTCGCGCCGCAGCGTCCCGGCGATCTCTCGTTGCTGCGCGACCTCCTCGCGGCCCAAGGCCACCGGACCAGGGTGGAGGGCGCACGGATCCTCGTCGAGGTCGACCGGGGCGGCATGGACGACGTGGCCGCGTCGGCGAACCAAGCCGCGTTCGGTGCCGGGATCGTGCTCGTCGAGCTGCACCCGGTCCGTATGACGCTCGAGGACCGTTACCTCGCGCTCGTCGAGGCGGGTGCGCGATGACGAGGATCGTGAGGGCCGAGCTGCGCCGGCTCCTGCGGCCCCGCACCCTCGCGGTGGCCTCCGGCGCCACACTTCTGTTCTCCGTCGTGGCCACACTCACCGTGTTCTCGACCGCCCGAGCGGCGAGCGGCGGCCCGTCGCGACGGGCCGGAACCACTCTCGCCGCGTTGACGGGACGAGGTGGCGGCACCGAGGCGTTCGCCGTGGGGGCGTCGTTCGTGGGTTTCCTCGTCTTCGTGACCTTCATCGCGCTGTCGGCCAATGAGTTCTCCGGCGGGACCTTCCGAAGCCTGGTGCTTCGCGATCCGAACCGGGTCCGGGTGATCGCCGGGAAGGTCGTCGGCGCCCTGATCGTCGCCGGCGGCGTGGTGGCGCTGGCCGAGCTGCTCACCTTCGCGTTGTCCGTCGCCGTCGCGCCGACCAAGGAGATCTCGTCGTCGGGATGGTTCTCTCTCGGCGGCGCAGCAGCGGCGCTGCGGGACTACGCCACGGTGCTCGGAGGTGTCACCGGCTGGGCCGTGTTCGGAACGACGCTGGCGGTGATCTTCCGCTCGGCACCCGTCGCCTTGGGCGTCGGGTTCGGGTGGGCGGGACCGTTCGAGAACATCGTCGTGGACTCGTGGCGCGCCGGATACCGCTACTTCCCGGGCCAGGTGCTGGCGTCACTGATCCAGGGTGGAACCACCGAGCTCGGCCTCGGCAGGGCACTGGTCACGGCGTCGCTGTACGGAGCAGTGGCCGGTGCCACCGCTCTGCTGCTCGTGCGAGGCCGGGACGTGAGCGCGTAACCCTATTCAGCGCATACTGCCCATGTCGGCTCCCATCAAATGGTCCTTCGTCGGGCGAGATTAGTTCTGGATAATCAAGAACGGCTTCACGACGTCGCCCGGATGCAGGTTCGGTGATTTGTTCCTTTGCAGCACGAATTGTGACGCGGCCCGATCACCCGGCCGCTTTTCGACCGCTATGCCGGAATGTTGGCCGCTCGGCCGTTCGGCGGCCACCCGGGCCTGTCCAGCAAGGGCCAGGAGCGAGGCCCGCCTTCGGGGCGATTGTCGGATTCTGGCGAATTCAGCGCTCCCGCCAGTTCGGATTCTTCACCTTAAAGGGTCATTTAGCGGGTTGGAGAATTGCGACCTGGTGATTACGCTTTGTGTCGGTAGAGAAAGAAATCCCCCACCTCGGCCGTGGGAGCTTCCGCCTCAACCAGACCACGGCGGTCCTACGAACGAGGGGCGGGAAACGACGTGACTTTGGGAATCTCCACCACGAGGTGGGTCGCGGGTGTGGCGCTGTTTGCATTGGCGTCCGCCCCGTTCGCCGCAACTCCCGCCCGGGCCGCTCTCGGCGGCACGACGAAGCGGGTGAGCCTCGATGCCGGCCAGGACGACCCCGACGGGATCAGCCTCAACCGCTCGCTGAGCGCCGACGGCAGTCTCATCGCCTTCTCCTCCGAGGCCACCGACCTGGTGCCTGGGGACGTCAACCTGCTTCGGGACGTCTTCCTCCGTGACCGCGCCGGAGGAGCCAACGTGCTGGTGAGCGCCGGCATCGGGGGTGCCAGTGCCAACGGCCGGAGCGGCGAGCCGGCGATCAGCGCCGACGGGAGGTTCGTGGCCTTCACCTCCGAAGCCGCGAACCTCGTGGCGGGGGACACCAACAACTCGGCCGACGTGTTCGTCCGCGACCTGGTCGCCGGTACCACCAAGCGGGTGAGCCTCGGTGCGGGCGGCGTGCAAGGGAACCAGGCGAGCCAGCACCCGGCCATCTCCGGCGACGGGAAGTACGTGGCGTTCACGTCCCGGGCCACGAACCTGGTCAGCGGCGACAGCAACGGCCGGTCGGACGTCTTCGTCAGGAACATCGTCACCAAGACGACCACCCGCGTGAGCCTGGCCTCCGGGGGCGCCCAGGGGAATGGCAACAGCTTGCGGCCCACAATCAGCGCAGACGGTCGTGCCGTGGCCTTCGAGTCGCTGGCCACCAACTTCACGCCGACGACCACCAGCGGCTTCTCCAACACCTTCGTCCGGGTGGGCGTGTCCGGGCCGCCGGTGGCGAGCACGCCCACGGTCCTGGTCAGCCGCAACCTCAAGGGCAAGCCGGCGAACGCGGACTCGTTCCTCGCCGGCGTCTCGGCCGACGCCACCAAGGTGGTGTACACCTCGCGGGCCTCCAACATCGCGACGACCAACATCGTCGGCGACGCCAACGTCGCCGCCGACGTGTTCGAGTTCGACGTCGCCTCCCTGACGGCCGTGCGCGTGTCGGTCAACGAGTTCGGCGGTGACGCCGCAGGCGATAGCTTCAGCCGAGCGCCCTCGAACGACGGCCGCTATGTCGCCTTCATGTCGACGGCGAACGACCTGGTCAGCGGCACGGGCACGCAGGCCACGGTGCAGGACGTGTTCCTGCGGGACCTGCTCACGGGTCGCACCATCCTCCTCTCCTACGACGACAACGACCAGAAGGCCGACGGCAACAGCTACAAGCCGGCCATCACCACCGACGGCGGAACGGTCGCGTGGCGGTCCGATGCCGCTGATCTCGTCTCGTCCGACGGGAACACGCTCAGCGACGTGTTCGTGCGGAGCACCTCGATCGTGTCGGTCGGGTCACAGTCCGTGCCCGAGGGTGACACCTGCCTGCACAACGCCCGCTTCACCATCAGCCTCTCGGTCCCCTCGGAGGACACGATCAGCGTCGACTACGCCACGGCGGACGTCACCGCGACCAGCGGAATGGATTACACCCCGACGTCCGGGACCGCCACCTTCGTCCCAGGGACGGCGGCGGTTTCGGTGAGCGTTCCCGTCACCTGCGACACCTCGATCGAGGGCACCGAGACGTTCACCCTTTCGCTGAGCAACCTCGTCGGCATCTCGGCACTGATGGGCAACACCGTCGGCTCGGGGTCGATCCAGAACGACGACCCGAACAGCACGACGGCGGTGTGGCGGATCGGCGCCGTCACGGTCATCGAAGGCGATCAGGGCGCACGCAATGCCCGGGTGCAAGTGGTCCTGTCCAAGCCCAAGGCCAACGCCGTGACCGTGGACTACACCACGGTCGGCGGATCGGCCACGTCGGGCGTGGACTTCACGCCTGTCACCGGCACGCTCACCATGCCCGCCGGCGTCACCGGCATGCCGATCAACGTCCCGATCAACCCCGATCAGGACCCCGAGAGCACCGAGACCTTCACCGTGGTGCTCAGCAATCCGCAACCGTCCGCCATCGCCGTGGCACAGGGCACCGGCACGGTGACGATCCTCGACGACGATCCGCCTTACGTCTGATCTGATCGCAGCGACCAACGTCGTGGGAGCGCCGGCTCGAGAGCGTCGAGCCGGCGCCCCTGCGGGCGATAACGGCGCGCAGCATGCCGATGCCCGCGAGGATGAGGCCTGTTCTCAGCCGAAGCGCCGGAGCGATCTGGGCCTGGACACGGTTCGGTCACGACGCCCGGGTGGACACAGAGAGGGTCCCGGTCGGGACGGCCTCGTGGCTCACCTCCTTTCCAGTGGGGCGAGAAACCGGCGAAGCCAGACAGCGGTCCCAGCCTCATTGAGCGTGCCGAACGAGATACCGGGCGCTCGTCGGGCCCGCCTGAGCCGCCCGCGCCGCGCCCGTCACAGGACCTTGGACAGGAACGCCCGGGTCCGCTGGTGCCGAGGGCTGGCCAGCACGTGGCGGGGCGGGCCGTGCTCGACGACCACGCCGCCGTCCATGAAGACCAGCTCGTCGCCCACCTCGCGCGCGAACCCCATCTCGTGCGTCACCACCACCATCGTCATGCCCTGGCGGGCCAGGTCCCTCATGACGTCGAGCACGTCGCCGACCAGCTCGGGGTCGAGGGCGCTCGTCGGCTCGTCGAAGAGCATCAGCTTGGGGTCCATGGCCAACGCCCGGGCGATCGCCACTCGCTGCTGCTGACCCCCGGAGAGCTGCGACGGGTAGGCGTCGGCCTTCTCGCCCAGCCCGACCCTGTCGAGCAGCCGGCGTCCGATCTCGGCGGCCGCGGCCTGCGCCATGCCCTTCACCTGCACCGGCGCCTCGACGACGTTCTCGATGGCGGTCATATGGGGGAACAGGTTGAAGCGCTGGAAGACCATCCCGATCTGCGCCCGGCGGGCCGCCACCTCCCGCTCGCGCAACTCGTACACCTTGCCGTCAGCCTCGCGGTAGCCCACGAGCACTCCGTCCACCCAGATGCGACCGGCCTCGATCTTCTCGAGGTGGTTGATGCACCGCAGAAAGGTGGACTTCCCCGAGCCCGACGGGCCGATGATCACCATCACCTGCCCGCGGCCGACGTCCATCGTCACGCCCTTCAGAACCTCGAGCCGACCGAACCGCTTGTGCACCCGCTCGGCCCGGACCATGGGCGTCTCGCCGGTCATCAGTCCTCCACGCGAGCCCGGGTGCGGATCCACAGGGTGCGCCGGAGACGTTGGACCGGCGTGTCCGGCAGCTCCCGCGCGGCTCCGCGGGCGTAACGCCGCTCCAGGTAGTACTGGCCGATGCTGGCCACGGTGGTGAGCGCCAGATACCAGAGGCTCGCCACGATGAGCAGCTCGAGGTTCTTGAGGTTGGTCTGGTAGATCCCCTGCGCGTTGCGGAGCAGCTCCTCGAGCAGGACGACCGATGCCAGCGACGACGTCTTGAGCATGGAGATGAACTCGTTCCCGGTCGGCGGGATGATCACGCGCATTGCCTGGGGCAGGACGATCCTCCGCATGGTGCGGCCGGGCAGCATGCCCAGCGCCTGCGCCGCCTCGACCTGCCCCTCGTCGACGGAGAGGATGCCGGCTCGAACGATCTCCGCCATGTACGCCCCCTCGTTCAACCCGAGACCGAGCAGGGCGACCACGAACGGCGTCATGAACTGCGCCATCGGCTCCTCGTAGAACGTGACGCCGGTGAAGGGGATCCCGACGCTGAAGGTCTTGAAGGCGAGCGGTACGGCCGCGAACCAGAACAGCAGCTGCACCAGCACCGGGGTACCCCGGAACAGCCAGATGTAGATCCACGCCGTGACGGACGTGACGGGGTTCTTCGACAGGCGCATCACGGCCAGGACGACGCCGAGAACCGTGCCGAGGACCTGGGCCAGCAGCGAGATCTCGACGGTGAGCAGCAGGCCCTTGAGGATCAGGTCGCTGAACTGGAACTGGGTGATTGTCGCCGCGTCGACGACGCCGAGGACGCCCTTCAGGATCCAGGCGACGACGAGGGAGACGGCGACCGCTGACACCCACCGCCACGGGTGGCGGACGGGAACTGCTCTGACGACGTCGTCCACCGGCTCGGGGCCGCCCTCCGACGCCGCCGGTTCCACGCCGTCCGCCTACGAGCCGCCGTTGACCGCCGCCGTCTTCAGGGCGCCCTGGGTCACGTTCCACTTGGCGAGGATCCTGTCGTACTCGCCGCTGGCGATCACCGCCTTCAGCGCCTTCTGGATCGACTCGCGCAGCGCCGTGTCGTCCTTCCGGATGCCCACCCCGTACGGGCCCGCTTCGATCTGCTCGCCGACGACCTCGAAGTCGCCCGCCTGCTGGGCCACGTAGGCGGCGACGGGGAAGTCGTTCATGTCGGCCACCGACCGGCCGGCGCGCAGTGCCTGCTGGGCATCCACGTCGGTGTCGAAGGTAAGGATCTCCAGGCTCTTGCCGGCCGACTGGCACGTGTCCTTCTGGCCCTTCGCCACTTCCTCCTGGGTGGTGCCCCGCTGGACGCCGATCGTCCGTCCGCACAGGTCGTCGAGGCTCTGGATCTTCTCGGGGTTGCCCCTCTTGACGATGATCGACGTGCCGACGGTGAAGTAGTCGACGAAGTCGAGCTCCTTCTGCCGGGCGGCGGTGTCGGACATGGCGGAGAAGATGGCGTCGAAGCGCTTGGCCTTCAGCGCCGGGATCAATCCGTCGAAGGTGACGTTCCGGAACGCGCAGCGCGACCGACCCATCTCCTTGGCCATCGCCTGGCAGAGGTCGTAGTCGATCCCCTGCACCTCCTTGGTGCCCTCCTTGTAGAACTCGACCGGCGGGTAGGCGATGTCGGAGCCCACAGAGAGGGTGCCGGAACCCGAGTCGCCGGAGTCCCCGCTGTCCCCGCACGCCGTGAGGAGCACTGTGACGGCCGCCACGCCGGCGGCCACCCGCCTCATCCCAAACCTTCGCATCGACCCTCCCTGGAGACGCCGGTGATCGGCCGGCCGTCGCGGCGGGGACGCCCACCCCGGCTCGTCGTCGCCACGCACGGTACTCCCGCCCTCGTGGCGATGCGTCACCCGCCCGCAGATGGCACCGGGACCGGGCGCCCGCCGGGTGCCCGACTCGAGGGCCAGCCGGTGACGTTCGCCAACTACCTCCGACGGCGCCCCGATTTGAGGCCCGGAAGCCCGCACTCCCCACATGGCCGTCCTGCTCCCAGGAACTCTACGGCCGTCTGGGGGGCTGGGTTTTCGAGGTCCACCCGCAGGGGTCATCGCGGCAGGGGTGCTAGGGTATGATGGGTGGTATGACCTCGAAGGCGAAGATCGCCGTTAGCCTGCCGCCAGAACTCGTAGAACGTGCTCACGAGGCCGTTGCGCAGGGCCGTGCTGCGAGTGTCAGCGCCTACGTCGCTGACGCAATCGCCCAGAAGAGCAAGCTCGACGACCTTGCCTCCCTGTTGGACGAGATGCTGGCAGTCACGGGAGGGTCGCTCACCGCTGAGGAGTCGGCCGAGGCCGACCGGGTGCTCGGCCGTTGAGCGGCGCCGTGCTCGACGCCGGCGCACTGGTCGGGTTCGAACGCAACGATCGGCGCGTGGTCGGCATCGTGGCCCGGGCCTTGCACCACGGGGACGCCCTGATCGTCCCGGCCGGTGTCGTCGGTCAGGTTTGGCGCGACGGTGCGCGCCAGGTCCGTCTGGTCCGCCTTCTCGGATCGCCGGTGTGCCAGGTCGTCGCCCTCGAGGACGCTGGAGCAAGGGCCGCTGGCCAACTCTGCGGCGTATCCGGTACCTCGGACGTGATCGACGCCACAGTCGTGCTCGTTGCTCGCCAGCGTGCCCTCCGCGTGGTCACCTCCGATCCCGACGACCTCCGCCGGCTTGATCCCGGACTCGACGTCGTCACCGTGTGAGGCCGTCCCCGCCGTGAAGTTCTCTATCGGGTGATCCTGAGCGGGCCGGCCTGTCTGACGATGCGGCCGCGGGCCGCGCTGTGAGGCGCTCTGCGCGGCACATCGGGCCGGTCGCGGCTGTGGCAGGACCCGACGACCGTCAGGCGGCTGTGAAGGAGGTGGCTCTTGTTCGATCCGCCACCTCGCTCGCGCCGAGCGGATAACTTCGTCCCGAGCGAGCCCGGACCCATACCAGCGGAGGTGCCTTCCGGACGCGGTACGCAGGTCCGCCCAAAAGGGAGGCCGACGCGAGAGGGCGCGTCTCACTTCCCGAGACATCCGCCGAATCTCGTCTGGGCTGAACAATCGGCGCGCTCCCGCCGAGTGCAGCTCTGCGGCCTGGCTCGGCCCCGGACGCGACAGATCGGCGGGTAGGTCGCGTCAGCGCAGGACCGGCCTTCCACCGCCTCTCGTGTTCTATCCGTGGATATGGTCGGCACCGACGATTCCAGGCGTGCAAGATTTCTGGTCCGGTGCCGTGACACGATGGGCGAGGTGATCCTCGAGACGCCGCGTTGCCCATTCGGAACAAGCCTTACGCTGGCCCACACAGCCTCGAAGCGTCGGGCCGGTGGCTGACACTCTTCGCACAGGCCAACAAGGAAGTCGCACCATGGCGAAGCGCATCTTGAACGTCCGTTCACCAACGTTGGCCACTACGACGAGCTTCTCATCCGACCGGGCTGTGGTTGTCCGAGCTCGCCCACGCGTGGCACGTCTTCGAAACGTCCGGCTTCGAGCAGACCATCGTCAGCCCGCAGGGCGGTCCCTCGCCTCTCGAGCCGCGGTCGCTCAAGTTCCCGAACTTTGACAAAATCGCGAAGGCATGGCGTGCCGACTCGACCAAGATGGCACTGCTGGAGAACACCGCCAGCCCTGACCAGATCGACTCCCTCGGAATACGACGCCATCTACTT
>DATAIT010000064.1 GCA_036262515.1 Acidimicrobiales bacterium
TCGGACCTGCGCCGGGCGCTCGGGGCGACGCTGCCGCCCTACATGGTGCCGTCCGTCATCGTCGCCCTCGACGCGTTCCCACTCACGCCGAACGGCAAGATCGACCGCAACGCCCTGCCGGCGGCCCAGGCCCCCGGCGAGCGGACCTACGTGGCGCCCCGCACGTCGGAGGAGGTGGTACTGGCCGAGGTGTGGGCCGAGGCGCTCAGCGTCGAGCAGGTGAGCGTGCACGACAACTTCTTCGACCTCGGGGGCCACTCGCTCCTGGCCACCCAGGTCGTGGCCCTCACCCGGGAGCGGGCGGGAGCGGAGATCCCCGTCCGGGCCATCTTCGAGGCGCCCACGGTGGCCGAGCTGGCGGTGGTGGTGGCCGGCGCCGGCGGGCGCCCCACCCTCCCGCCGCTGGTGGCCGTCGACCGGGCCCGGTTCCGGCGCTGACCCCACCCTGGGCCGCGGCGGGCCGGTCGTGAAGATCACCGTGCTGTTGCCGCTGCTGCCGCCGCTCACGCCGAGCGGGGGCTACCGGGTCCACCTGGAGTACGCCAACCGCCTGGCGGCCCGGGGCCACGAGGTGACGGTGGTCTTCCCGCTCACCGTTCCCCTCCCGCCGCCCCCTCCCGCCGGGGCGCCGGCGGCCGCCGGTGCGCCGGCGGCGATGGCGGTGGAGCCGTCGCCCTCCGTCGGCGAGCGGCTGTGGTGGTTCGACCTCGACGATCGGGTGCGCACGCTCGTCGTCCCCGACCTCCGGGCCCCGTCGGTGCCGCCGTCCGACGTGGTGGTGCTCACCTCATGGGCCACGGCGGAGGCCGCCCTCGACCACCCGCCGTCGCTCGGCCGCAAGGTCTACGTGGTGTACGACTACGAGTACTGGCGCTCGGTGCCCGAGGCGATCAGAGATCGCATGGCGCGCACGTTCCACATCGACGCCGACGTGGTGGCCACGTCGGTGGCCGTCGAGGAGATGCTGGCCGACAACGGCGTGCGGCCCGCCGTCACCATCCCGTGCGGCATCGACCTGACCACCTTCCGCCTCCGCCGCCCGGTCGAGGAGCGGGCGCCCATGCGGGTCGGGCTCCCCCTGCGGGCCGAGCCGTTCAAGGCGACGGCCGACGGCGTGGCCGCCCTGGAGCAGGTGCGGCGCCGGGTGGGCCCAAACCTCGACGTGGTGGCGTTCGGGTCGGCGACCGTGCCCGACCTTCCCGACTGGGTCCACGTGGTGGCCCGGCCGAGCGACGCCGAGCTGGTCGAGCTGTACAACTCGGTGTCTATGTTCGTGCTGCCGTCGCGCTACGAGGGGTGGGGGCTTCCCGGCTGCGAGGCGATGGCCTGCGGGGCCGCCCTGGTGACGACCGACAGCGTGGGGGTGCGCAGCTACGCGCACCACGACGAGACGGCGCTGGTGGTCCCGCCCGGCGCCCCGGAGGCGCTGGCCGACGCCGTGTGCGACCTGTTGCACGACGACGAACGCCGCCGCCGGCTCGCGCACGCCGGCCAGGCGTACGTCCAGCGCTTCACCTGGGAGGCGGCGGTGGACGCCCTGGAGCGGGTGCTGGCGCGATGAGTACTTCGCATCGGAGGTCCGGCGTGCCAAACTTGCACTCGTTGCGACGCTAACCAGCTCGCGGGTTGATCACGGAGCTTCGACGAGCCTGGAAGGAAGATCCATGGCCGCACCACAGGGACGCTCGGACACCGGCGACAGGGAGCTGGAGCCGAACTCGCTCCCCGAGCCTCTGGTGCGCGGCTTCCAGGATCTCGGCCTCAGCCCCTACGAGTCGAGGGTCCTCCTCGCCCTGCTCCAGCGGGGCTCGGCCAACAGCGTCGAGCTGTCCAAGCGCTCGGGCGTGCCGCGCACGGCCGTCTACCCCGTCCTCCAGGGACTGGGCATGCGGGGCATGGCCGACCGGGTGGCCGGGCCGGGCCCGGCCGTGTGGGCCAGCCCGGGGCGCGACCAGGTCATGCAGCGGCTGAAGGCGGCCGAGGAGGAGCGCCTGCGCCAGCACCGGGACCGGGCGGACGGCGTCCGCCAGCTGCTCGACCGCACGTTCCCCGAGGAGCCGCCCGACGTGGCCCTGCCGTTCGTGCACATCCTGCCCGGCGCCCGGCAGATGAAGGGGACGTACGAGGAGCTGCTCCGCAGTGCCGACTCCGAGGTGATGATGTTCACCCGGGCCCCCTACACCTGGAGCTTCCCCAACCCGAACCACGCCGTGCTGGAGATGCTCGAGCGCGACGTCGACGTGCGGGTGCTCTACGAGGCCCGGGAGTGGGACGACCTCAGCGCCGAGCCCTTCCGAGCCGAGATGGCCGTCTACCACGCGGCGGGGGTCAAGGCCCGCCTGGTCGAGCACCTGGCCCTCAAGCTGGTGATCGTGGACCGGTCCGTCGCCCTGGTGAACATGCTCCACCCGGTGGCCGTCGACGGGTACCCCACCACGCTCCACATCGAGCACCCAGGCTTCGCCGGGCTGGCCGCCACCGCCTTCGACCAGCTCTGGGACGACGCCCAGCCCCTGCGCGAGCCGCGGCTCGACGACGGGGCGGTCGACGGCGCGCTGGAGGCGCTCGACGGCGACCCGGCGCCGGTCGAGGGCGACACGGTCGCCAGGCGCCGCCTGCGCCGCACGACCGACTGAGCACGCGACCCCGTCGCGCCCCGCCGGCGGCCGGCGCAGTCGCATTCCTTCCCGCCCCCGGCGGGCGGCGCTCTCTCGGACTGCGCCGAGGTCGGTTGAGAGTTGAACGTCTGTTCGATAGAATGGCGCAGCATCCACCGCCGCAGCGAGGGAGGACCTGCGCCATGGATACCGTCAGTAGCGAGACCGCCGGCGAGGTGCCGCTGGAGCACCTCGAGCACGAGATATGCCAGCTGTCCGCCCACCTCTCGGCGGCCATGTGCCGCTGGCTCGAACTGGTGGCCGAGTTCGACCGGCGCCAGGGCTGGGGCCACCAGGGGGCGAAGTCGTGGGCCCAGTGGCTCAGCTGGAGGTGCGGGCTCAGCCTGGTCGCAGGCCGCCAGCATCTCCGGGTGGCGAACCGTCTCCCCGCCCTACCGGCCGTGCGGGATGCGTTCGCGGCCGGCGAGCTGACGTACCCCAAGGTGCGGGCGCTGGTGAGAATCGCCACACCGGAGTCCGAGAGCGAGCTGGTCGAGCTGGCCCGCCACACCACGGCCGCCCAGCTCGATCGCATTGCGCGCGTGCGGGCCGGCGTCGATACCGGTGACGCCGAGGAGGCGGCGCGTCGTCATGCCGCCCGCCACGTCCACTGGTTCTGGGACGACGATGGCTCGCTGGTGCTCACCGCCCGGCTCGGCGCCGATGAGGGTGCCCTCGTGCTTCAGGCCCTCGACGCCGCCGCCCACGCCCTCCGCTCCGGCACCACGGACGACGATCCCGCGGGATCGTCCGGGGACCTCTCGGTGAACGCCAAAACCGCGGTACCGGAAGACTCCAGCTGCGATGACCCCGCGGGATCGTCCGAGGCCGCCGCGATTGGCGATCCCGCAGGATCGTCCGAGGGCACCGCGGTAGACGATCCCGCGGGATCGTCTGCACCTGTCGAGCCGGTCGTGGATGCGACTGCCGACGCCCGTGCACGCAACGCCGAGAGCGCCCGGGTGCCGGCGTCTCGGGCCGATGCGCTGGTGGCCATGGCCGAGACGATGCTGGCCCACGGCCCCGCCGCCCGCGACGGCGGCGAGCGCTACCAGGTGGTGATCACCGTGGATGTCGCCACTCTGGCCGGCGTCGGCCCCGTCGGGTGGGGTGAAATCGACGACGGGCCAGGCCTGCCCTCCGAGGCGGCCCGGCGCCTGGCGTGCGACTCGACGGTGGTGGCCATGAGCCTGGCCGACGGAGGCGAGCCGCTCAGCGTGGGGCGGGCCACCCCCACGATCCCCCGCCACATCCGCCGCGCCCTACGCACGCGTGACGGCGGGTGCCGGTTCCCGGGCTGGTCGCCGCACCAGTCGTGCGGCCGGTCGTCCTCGACGTCGACGATCTCAATCGCCAGCTCGGCGTCGTGATCGCCTCCACTACCGGGGCCTGCCTGTGGGGCGGCGAGCGCCTCGACCTGGGCCTCACCATCGACGCCATTCTCTGCCTGGAGGGCAGCATCGGCGCCTGACCGTTGCCGACCGGTCGCTCAGGTCGGGGCAGTCAGCAGGTGGAGGGGTCGGGGTCGTCGGTCACGGGGATCCGTCCCGCCTCGGTGACGAGCTGGATACGCCCCTTCGGCTCGCACGTCACGGTGTAGCCGACGCGGGCGTCGCCGACGGTGTCCGTGTCGACCTGGTCGCGCTCCGACTCGAAGCACGTCTGATCGAACTCGCGCTCGGCCAGGATGAGGCGCCCGTACCGGTAATAGTCGTGGTAGGCGCCCTCCCGGTTTCGCACGCCCATGGTCGTGTCCAGCACGACCTGCCACTGGCCCGGTCGAAGCGGCCGCCATCTCGCCGCCCGGACGGTGAACTCGACCTGGCCGCCTTCGGAGTCGACGCTGACCCGAGGATCGGCGTGGGGCGTGAAGGTGGTCCAGCCCGCACCGGTCGGGTCGGGGCACGAGGGCGACGGTCTGGCCTCGGACCCGTCGTCGTCCCCCGCCGAGCCGCCGTCCCAGGGACGCCACGCGGCGACGCCGATGGCGGCCGCGAGGAGGACGGCGGCGGCGGCGAGGGCGGTCGAGCGGCGGAGCGGCCGCTTCGTCTTCACCACCGGCTCGCCGCGGAGGGACCGGAGCAGGTTGTCCACGTCCTGGTGCCAGCTCTCGTCCCGGAGCTCGATGGCCTGGCGACCCACCAGCGGGCGAAGGTCCTCGGGAAGGTCGGCGGCCGCCGGTAGGGAGGCACCCCCGACGAGGGCGGGCGCGACCGGCACGTTGCGCTTGAGGACGGTGGCCAGCTCGAGCCTGACGTAGTCGTCCGGGTCGAACAGGCGGGGCCGGCCGTCCGCCGTCGATGCCTCGAGCCAACCGGGACCGATCACCGCCACCGCCGCGTCGGCCCCCTCCAGGGCGCCGTGGATGGCGGCGGCGAAGTCGTGGCCGGCACCGATGTCGGTGACGTCCTGGAACACGTTCCTCGAGCCCAGGCGCTGGGCCAGGCTGTCCGACAGGCGCCCGGCATGGCCGCCGACGTCGGAGCGCCGGTAGCTCAAGAAGATGCGCACGCCCGGAGTCTTCCAGGATCGGGACCCGGAGCGCGGCCGGCCGCCGGCTACGCGCTCGCGTCGCGACGGGCGCCGTCGGCCGCGAGGTAGGACAGCGCCACGCCGGCGTGCAGGGCGATGCCCGTGGCCATCGCCGCCTCGTCGAGAACCATCGCCGCCGAGTGGTTCGGTGCGGCCGGCGCGCCGCCCGGCGGTTCGCTGCCCAGGGCGACCATGGCGCCGGGGACGCGAGCCAGCACGTAGGCGAAGTCGTCGGACGACATGAGCGGCCGGTCCCAGAGATGCACGAAGCCCTCGCCCACCACGTCCCTGGCCACGCCGGCGACCCACGTGGTGAACCCGGCGTCGTTCGCCAGCGGCGGGTACCCCTCGTCGACGACCATCTCGGCGACCAGCTCGTGCGCCGCCGCGATGCCAGCCGAGATGCGCCGTACCCCGTCGACCACGGTGGCCCGCGCCTGGCCGGACAGGGCCCGCAGCGTCCCTTCGATCGTCACCTCGTCGGGGATGACGGCGTCGCCCGAGCCCGCGGCCAGCCCGGTGATGGAGAGGACGGCCGGGCTGGCCGGGCTGACGCGGCGGGTCACCAGGCTCTGGAGGGCGAGAACCGTCTCGCATGCGGCGGGCACCGGGTCCAGCGTCTGGTCCGGCGCCGCAGCGGGACCGCCCCGGCCCCGCATCGTGATGCGCAGCGAGTCCGACGAGGCGAGCAGCGGGCCGGGCAGGCAGCCCACGTGGCCGCTGCGGTAGGTGGGGATGGAGTGGATGGCGAAGGCGGCGCTCACCGGCGGGTCGTCCAGCAAGCCCTCCTCGAGCATGGCCCTGGCGCCGTGGTGCTGCTCCTCGCCGGGCTGGAACATCAGGCGCACCGTCCCCGCCAGGTGGGCGCGGTGGCGGGCCAGCAGCGATGCTGCACCCACCAGCATGGCCACGTGGGCGTCGTGGCCGCACGAGTGCATCACGCCCGCGCTCGGTGGCGAACTCCAGGCCGGTCGTCTCGCGCTGGGGCAGGGCGTCCATGTCGGCCCGCAGGAGGATCGTCGGCCCCGGAGCGGCGCCGTGCAGGTCGGCGACCACCGCCGAGATGCCCTTGCCCACGACGACGTCGACCGGCAGGCCGGCCAACGCGTCGAGCACCGCCTGCTGCGTCCGCGGGAGGTCGAGGCCGAGCTCGGGCCACCGGTGGATCCGCCGGCGCAGGGCCACGGCCTCGGGCAGGAGCGTGCGCGCCTCACCCCGCAGCTGCTCGCCCGGCGGCGCCACGCTCGCCTCGCGGCGGGGGATCGCTGCGTCGAGGGGCGGCCGGTGCCGGTCCGACGGTGCCCCGGCACTACCCTGCGGCTGGCGCCGGGAAACGACAGTGGGGAGGGACCCTCGTGCGCGTGCTGTTCACGAGCGCGGCGGGGTACGGCCACCTGCACCCGAAGATGCCGCTGGCCCAGGCGCTGGCGGGTACCGGCCACGAGGTGGCGTTCGCCATCCCGGAGCGCTTCTGCGAGCGGGTGCGCGCCGCCGGCTTCACCGCCTTCCCGACGGGACCCGACGGGCCCCAGCTGGCGGAGAAGATGCAGGAGCGCCACCCCGACGGACCCGGGATCCCGCCCGAGGAGCGTCTGCGGTTCGTGGTCACCACGATGATCGAGATCGCCGTGCCGGCGGTGCTCGACGACCTGGTGCCGCTCGTGCGGTCGTGGGCGCCCGACCTACTCGTGCACGACCCCTCGAACTGGGCGGCGCCGATCGCCGCCCAGGCCACGGCCACTCCCTACGTGAACCAGAGCTGGGGCCCGCTGTTCCCGCGCCCCGAGCTCGCCCTGGCGGCCGGTGCGGTGGCGCCCATCCGGGAGGCCTGGGGCCTGGCGGCCGACGACCTCGGGGGCATGTTCGAGCACCTCTACCTCGACCTGTGCCCGCCCAGCTTCCAGGCCCCCCACGCCGCCGACCTCGACGTGGCCCGCCAGCTGCTGCGACCCATCCCCTTCGACGCGGTGGGAGAGGAGGGCCTGCCCGACTGGGTGGCCGATCTGCCCGACCGACCCACCGTCTACGTGACGCTCGGGACCTGGTTCAACCTGGAGACGGCGGTGTTCGACACGGTGCTCGAGGCGCTGGGCGGCGAGCCGGTCAACCTGGTGGTGACGGTGGGACACGCCAACGACCCCGCCGCCTTCGGACCCCAGCCGGACAACGTGCACATCGAGCGGTACATCCCCGTCTCACTGCTGCTGCCGCACTGCGACGCGGTGGTCGCCCACGGCGGTGCCGGCTCCACGCTGGCCACCCTGAGTCACGGCCTGCCCATGCTGGTGCTGCCCCGCGGCGCCGACCAGTTCCACAACGCCGAGCGGTGCGTGGCCTGCGGCGTGGGCCGCTCGCTGCGGTCTGACGAGCTCACACCGGAGACCGTACGGCGAGACGTGCGTGCCCTGCTGGAGGAGCCGCACTTTCGCAGCGCGGCCCGCGCCCTCGGCGACGAGATCGCCGCCATGCCCACGCCGCACGAGGTCGTACCCGCGCTGGAGCGCCTGGCCGTGTCGGCCAGGCGCTCCATGCGCGGACGCTCCTGACGCCGCCCCGACAGCAGGCGGGGCGGCCCGGACGTCAGGAGCCCAGGGGGATGCGGGCGATCTTCTGCCCGGTGTACTCGGCCACCCACACTGCGTCGGGTCCCGCCGCCAGCCCCGCCGGACTGCTGTTGACCGTCTGGAGGGCGAACTCGGTCACCATCCCGGTGGCCGGTTCGTAGCGGCCCACGTAGCCGCTGGCCTCGCTGATCCACAGGTTGCCGTCGGCACCGGAGACGATCTGGTGGCCGATGACGTCGGGGAAGAGCACGGGCAGCTCGGTGATCATGCCGTCGAGCGTGATGCGGCCGATCTTGGCGCGATCGGACGTGAACCCGGTGGACAGCCTGGCCCCGAGCTCCTCGGTGAAGTAGAGGTCGGTGCCCGTGGGACCGACGGTGAGCCCGTGCGGCTGGCTGAGGGCGGTGGGCGTGGCGAACTCGTCGATGTCGCCCGTGGTGGGATCGAGGCGACCGATCTTGTGGCCGCTGAGCTCGGTGAACCACACCATGCCGTTCGCCGTGACCGCCATCGTGTCGGGCCCGGCGTGCGGCGTGGGCACCTTGTACTCGGTGAGCTGGCCGTCGAGGGTGAGGTGGCCGATCCGGTTGCCCATGTGCTCGCTGAACCACACGCTGCCGTCGGGAGCGGTGGTGATGTGGTGCGGGTCGGACATGGCCTTGGGGAGCTGGTACTCGTGGAGCCACTGTCCGGCCGGGGTCATGACGCCGATCTTGTCGACCATGGCCTCGGTGACCCAGATGTTGCCGTCGCCGGCGATGGTGAGCACGCACGGCATGCTGTGCTCGGTGGGCGTGGGGAAGTGCGTGATCTCACCGGTGGCCGGGTGAAGGCGACCGACGCCGTTCGTGTCCATCTCGGTGAACCAGATGTCACCGTTGGACTGCACAGCCACGGCCGCCGGCCCCGTACCCATGCCGTTGACGGATCCGGCGCTGTACTCGGTGGCCGCGTAGGTGGGGGCCAGGAGGGCGGGATCGAGACGGGCCAGCTTGTTGGTGTAGAACTCCCCGAACCACATGGCGCTGTCCGGGCCCTGCACGATGCCCGTGGGGAACGACCCTGCTCGTGACAGGGGGAACTCGGTGATGGCTCCGGCGGGGGTGACCCGGCCGACCTTGTTGACCGCCGTGTACCACATGTTGCCGTCGGGCCCGGGGGCGATCTGGTGCGGGTAGCTCCCCATCTGCGGCACCGGGAACTCAGAGAAGGTGCCGTCGAGCGTCATCATGCCGACCTTGTTGGCCGTCTCCTCGACGAACCACAGGCCGCCGGGGCCGAACTCGAGGCCGTGGGGGGCGCTGTTCGGCGTGGGGATGACGAACTCGGTGATGACGCCGCCGGGAGTGATGCGCCCGATCGTGTTGGCCGTGTGCTCGGTGAACCACATGGCGCCGTCGGGCCCGGGAACGATCGAGTCGGGCGAGCTCTTGTGCGTGGGGATGCCGAACTCGGTGATGACGCCGGCGGTGGTGACCCGACCGATCTTGTTGGCGTCGAAGTCGGTGTACCAAAGGTTGCCGTCGGTGCCGGCGGCGATCCCGTGCGGACCGCTGCGGCGCTGCAGGACGAACTCGGTGATGGCACCGGTGCCCGGCACCAGCTTGCCGATGCGGTGGGCGCCCGTCTCGGTGAACCAGATGTTCCCGTCGGACCCGGCGGCGATGCCGCGCGGGCTGGCGCCGGCGGTGGGGATGGCGAACTCCGTCATGACGCCCGACGTGGTGCTCCGGGTGATCTTGTTGGCATCGCGCTCAGCGAACCAGATGTCGCTGCCGCGTCTCGTGATGGCCGACGGGCTGGCCATGGAGTTCGGCATGTCGAACTCGGTGAGCCCTGGGTACAGGGTGGTGGTGGCCGCGTCCGTGGGTGCCAGAGGCATCCACGCGATCGCCACAACGGAGCCGATCACCAGCCCGCCGATCCGCCTCCGGGCAGCCTTGGAAAAGGGCTTCTTCGACAGTGCCATCAGCATGTCCCCCTCAGGATCCCCGCAGACGCGCGCCGCCGCGAGTGGTGAAGTTGATGAGACTCTTATACTAACGCAGCTAGTGCGCAATCTGGACGAGAAATCTGGATTCGCGCGAAAGGCCTGTTCAGGGCGCTTTCGGACGCCGCCGAACCGGGCATGCTCCGCCGGAAACGCATCAGCCCGCCTCCTCCTGCTCACGCGCGTCGCAGGCCGGGCACGCCGGGACCGGGAGGAGCTCCTCCCGTCGCACGAGCGACGTGCGGACATCGGTCATGAGCACACCGCCCACCGTGACGGGGTCCAGGAAGCCGCCCACCTGGCGGAGTGCCTCCAGGGAAAGGAGGCCGGCGATCATGGCCGCGAAGCCACTGATCAGCCCGGGTTGGCGGGCACCATTCCCGTCGACGAGGAACTGCTGGTAGGCCACCATCTCGTCGTAATGGCGGATGTGGGAGAGCCCGCGCCGGGCCAGGCAGCGGTAGCACCCCTGAGTTCCGGGTAGCGCCATTGGACCGACGACGGCGTCGAGCGTGGTGGCGGAATGGAACAACGCCGGGACGCCGGCGGCCAGGCATTCGTCGTTGGCCGACGCAACCCGGTCCCCTGCTTCGTCGACCTCGACGACGACGAGGTCGACCTGGCGGGCGACGTGTCCCACGGCGTCGCCGGTGATGCGAACCAGGCTTCGTGGATCGCCGGTGGGAGACGCCAACGAGCACTCGTCGCGCGCAACCTCGGCTCGGGACCAGCCGACGCCGGAAGCATCGCCGGCCAGCACGAACTGGTCGGTGCTGGTGACGACGGCGTCGTCGACGAGCACCAGCTCGCCGATCCCGGCCGCCGCCAGGTGGCGGGCGGCCAGCCGGGCCACCGGGCCGAGGCCCACCATGGCCACCCGGGCGCCCGAGATGGCGGCCTGCACGCTGCCCGGGCGATGGCCGAGCTCCCCGTACAGCTCGTGCGCCGCCGCGTTGCCGCCGACGGGTGGTGGCGCGTGGGCGGCGTCATCGGACGCGTCGGAGAGGACGCCGGCGTGCAGCAGCTGGCGGACGAGCTCGGCGGCCGCGTCCCGGTCCAGCTCCAACTGCTCGACGACCTCGGCCAGCGTGCGCTGCCCGTCGAGCGCCCCCAGCAGGCGGGCGCCGAAGTCACCCACCCCTGGTGTGGCGACCCGCAGCACCTTGCCCGACGTGCGCAGCTGCAACGTGTCGGGGCCCATCGGGATCACCCGGTAGAACCCGGGCAGCACCGGCTTGGCTCGGTCGTCGACGGCTGGCGCCGGGCTCGGTTGCCGTGGCGCCACTACGGCGCCTCCGGAGTCGAGTCGTAGTCGAGGGGACCGGTGGCCTCCGGCGCGAACGCCGGCGGGGTGTAGATGTTGAAACCCTGGGCCAGCGGGTCCTCGGCGAACAGGTGGATGCACACCGACCATTCGGAACCACCGTTGGCGACGGCATGGATGTCGGCGGGCGGCGGCCGCACCGGCATCACGTCGCCGGCGGGGTGCAGCACCCGGCCCCGCTCGAACAGGATCGGCTCACCCGGAAGGGTCTGCGACGACGGCTCGTACCTCGTCTCTTCTTCGACGCCCCGATACACGCCCACGACTCCCCAGCTGCCGTGATCGTGGATCGGAAGGGCCATGCCCGGGGCGGTGAGGGTGCAGAACACCGAGAAGTCGGGGCCGGACCGCAGCAGGTGCTTCCCGAAGCCCGACGGCGGCCGATGGGCGAGCACGCGTTCGGGAAGGAGGTCGGGATCGTCGAGCGCTTCTGCCAGCACCGGGCACAAGACATCGGGCACGTCGGGCACGTCGGCGCCGGCGGGCCCGGCCGCCAGCACGTCGGACACCAGCGAGAAAAACCGCTGGAGCCCGAGCGTGCTGGAGGACGGGCGCACGTGTGCTTCGACCTCAGGCGCCGGGATGGAACAGCTCGGTCGTGGCGGTGGTGAAGTAGCCCTCGGGGCCGGCGTGGAAACCACCGACGATGAGCAGGTCGCCGGTGGCGAGCGTGACCAGCTGAGCGTCGTCACGGATCATGCTCATGGGGGCGGTGAAGGACCACATGCCGGTTGCCGGGTTGTAGATCTCGGCCGTCGGCGACATGCCCCCGCCCGCCATCAGGAACGTGCCGTCGGCCAGCATCTGCGATGCGCCCTCGACCCGCGGAATGGCCATGGACCCGGTGTAGGACCACGAGTTGGTGGCGACGCTGTAGACCTCCGCGGTGGCCGACGTGCACGCGGTGGGCATGGGCGGCGACGTGGAGCCCCCGGGGCAGTGCCCGCCGGCCACGATCACGTCACCGGACTGGAGCAGCCCGGCGCTGTGCAGGAAGCGCATCTCGTGCATCGGCCCGGTCTCGGTCCACGTGTTCGTCGCCGGGTCGTAGACCTCGGCCGAGTCGTTCACGCTCTCGACGGCGGCGCCGATCGGGGAGCGGCGCCCGCCGGTGACGAGGACCCGGCCGTCGGCCAGCGTGGTGGCGGTGTGGCCCCAGCGGGCCTCGTGCATCGGCGCCACCGACATCCACTTGCCGCCGTGACCCGGCGTGTAGATCTCCGCCGTGACCTGGCTGGAGCCATCGCACCCGATGCCCCCGGCCACGAGCACCTGACCCGAGGCGAGGACCGACGCCGTCGGGCTCACCCGGCACGTGCTCATCGACTTGGCGTAGCGCCAGTGCCCGCTCTTCGGGTTGTACAGCTCGGCGGTGGCGGTGATGGGAGCGTTCGCGCCTCCGGTGCCGCCGGCGGCGAGAACAGTCCCATTGTCCAGCGTGACGAGCGCGTGGCCGTAGCGGGCCTGGTTCATGCTGCCGGTGGCCGACCAGGTGCCAGTGCCCGGGTCGTACAGCTCGGCCGCCGACAGGTAGTACTTGGCGTCCAGCGAGAACACCCCGTCGAAGGCGTTGTAGCCGCCGGCGACGAGGACCCTCCCGTCCTCCAGGTTGGTGGCCACGGCACCGAGGCCGGCGCCGCCGCCTTCGCGGGCCACGGTCATGTCGCCGGTGGCCGTCCACGACCCGGCGGCGTCGGCCGACGCCGGCGCGACCACAGCGGCAGTCGCCGCCAGCGACGCCACCAGCGCCGTTCGCGTCATCATCGTCTTCACGTTCACGTGTCCCCCTTGCGGTTGAGTGTTCGGCCCCCGGAATCGAAGGACGAGTCGCCGTTGACTGCGACGGCATTCGGCGAAGGTGGATGCTCCTGCGCCGAGCTTTTGCGCACCGGGGAATCCGTGACCGCAGTCGGAGGATTCCCGCCATCCGTCGGTGCCCCCGACATCCGGACCTCAGTATGCACGGTAAAGCGCGTCCGTAAAAGGCCCACGCCGAAATGGACTGCGGAATAGTTTGCGCCCGAATAGCATCGGAGGACGTCGAGGAGCCGGCCCACCCTCATCGTGGCATTCGGATCGAGACGGCGCACCGCCTCGCAGTCGGCCAGGCTGTGGTACGTGGCCAGATCGGCGTCCTGCGCCGTGCCGGTGAGGTCGCCGCCTTGGAGCCTCGGCCAGCACCGCTCGAACACCTCGAAGGCCAAAGCGTCGGCCCGAGCCTCCAGGGCATCGCCGTCGTCGGTGGGGAGCACGGGCATCTCGGCCTGCTCGATGACGTCTCCGGCGTCGACCTCGTCGGTCATCACGTGCACGCTGACACCGGCCGGTGTGCCCTCGATGACCGCCCACTGCAGCGGATCGAGACCACGGTTGTACGGCAGGTACGAGCGGTGGACGTTGACCCACCCCCACCGTGGCAGGGTGAGCAACCGGCGGGGAAGGATCGGTCCAAACCCGCAGCACACGCCGAGGTCGGGTGCGGCCGCCTCGAGCTTTCGGACCGCCACCGTGCTGGCCAGGCTGCGCCCGTAGAACGTGTGGCCGGGGTCCACGCCGGCGGCGGCGGCGATGGCCCGAGAGTGCGGGCTCGGCGGCGAGTTGAGGCCGAGGGCCACGATCGTGGCCCCACCGGCACGCATCAGCTCGACGAGGCGGGCACTGACCTGGCGGTCGCCGCAGAAGAGCACCCGCGTCTCCGGCCCGTCGGGCCGCGCCCCGCCGTCTGTGTGGACCGTCATCGTGCCGCCCTGCGTGGCGGGACGGGCGTTGGCGAGCCGCCGGCGAGGGGCGTATGGGCCACGATCCCGAACGACCGGTCACGCCGCCGGCGCTCCTCGTCGGTCAACGGCGCCGCCACCCGAGCCAGCCACTCGGTCTCGAGCGACTTGGGGTTGACGCCGGCGGGCACCACCGCTCCGGCGCGGAAGGCGCTCCAGAAGCCTGCCCCGGCGGACCGGTCGAGCAGGTGGCCGGTGAGGGACGCGGCATGCAGGTAGTGGATGGCGCGCGCCCGGATCGACGCGCGGTCCTCGGCCAGCGGGCGCTGGGCGAGAGCCGACAGGAGCTCGGCCATCGGGATGCGGCAACCCTCCTCGCGGAAGACCTCCATCCAGCGGTGCGGATCCAGGTGGTAGAAGGGCCACACCGGCCCGGCCAACCGCAGCTGCGCGTCGGTGTGCACGGCAAGGCCCTCGTTGAGGACGGGGTGCGGGGACCGACCGGCCACCGCGTGCACGAGCTCGTGGGCCAGTCCCGCGAGCACGCCCGATCCGTCACCGTTCACGGGGAGGACGACCTCGGCCCCCACCGTCCGCGACACGCCGTTGCCGCCGTACACCGTGACGATGACGGGAGCGATCGGGTCGCGTGAGAGGAAGTCGGCGATGCGCGACACCCACGCCGGCGCCCGCTCCTCGACGGCTGCGACGATGCCGTCGATGGGTGCTCCGGCCGGTGCGGCGCCCGGGCCGGCGACGTAGCGGACACGGCAGGTGGCCGGCCGGGTGGAGTCGGTGACGTCGCTCATGCCGGATCCGGGCCTCGCGCTCATGACATCGGGCACGGGGCGAGGTTCAGCTCGTCCTCGTCGAGGGCGGGCCACCCGAGGGCGGCTGGCATCGTGCGGATCCGCGGCGATCCGAGGAGCGGGTACCGGGCGTCGCCGTGGATGTCGACGGCGCCGGGGGCGAACACCTTCGTCGTCCGGAACCCGCACCGGGCCACGTCGGCGCTGGTGAGCTCGGTGGCCAGGACTTCGAGCCCGACGCCGCGGAGTCTGTCCACGCATGTTGCCAGGTCGCCGGCCGGCGTCCCGGTGGCGAGGTTCGGGAGGTCGTGGAGCGCCACCCGCTCCGGGGACGACACCATGAACCGGGCGCTGTCGCCACCTTCGGCGCCGGCGTAGAAATGAGCGTTGTCCCACAGGGTGCGGATGTCGGCCCGCTCGATCGACGTGCGGCTGTCCCACCCCAGGCCGTGGAACCCGGCCAGGAGCTGGGCCGTCTCGAACAGCGCCTTCGCCGCCGCCTCGGACGGGTCGAGCCGGCTGGCCGCCCCCATGGTGAGCGACGGTCGCGCCGGGTCGTCGCTCAATGCCAGGCAGGCGATGGTGGGGATCCCGGAGTCCGGGGTCATGTCGAGCAGCACGAACTCGAAGTCGGGAAGGGTGAAGTGGGTGCGGACAAGGGCGGCCACGGCGTCTGTCCGTCCGGGTTCGACCACGACCCGACGCGGCGCCCGGTGGTGCAGCCAATGGATCATCAAGGCGTCGCGCTCGACCACCTCGTAGACGCCGGCGAGGATGGCAGCCTCGGTGGAGATGTGGGTGGCCAGCCCCGTGCTCATCACCCATCGGGTGAAGTTGTTCGGTGGCTGGAAGCCGACCGACGGGTACACCAGGGCGGCAGGGACAAGATGGAACCGCTGGTCGTCGAGCGACCACGCCCACGTCCAGTCGATCGGCTGGTCGGGAGCGGGGCGGCACACCTTGGGGGTGGAAACGTACTGCCGGTCGGACAGCAGGCCGAAGCGCGACAACGGAACGGCCCAGCCGGCCACGTCGTCGTGTGACGCCCGCAACACGGTGGAAGGGTCGTGGCCCAGGGCGAAGCAGTACCGCTCGACGGCTTCGGCCACCGCCTTCAGCCACGCCATCTCGTGGTCCTCCGACACGCCCATGCCGACGATGTCGAAGCCGTGGTGGTGCTCGCCGAGGCCACGCCTGGGGCCACGGGCGACGTACACCGGCAGGGTCGGCAGCCCGGGCGCGGTGGCGAAGCTCCGGCACCGCGACACGATCCCGTACGGACCGCAGGCGGCCCGCGCCGCCGCCATGGCCCGATCGAGCGGTCGGGCGGGGGGCGCCTCGAGGTGGAAACCCAGGACGTCGGGCCGGTGCTCGGCGGGAAACGCGAACGGCGCCGCCAGACGCGACCCGCGCTCGACGTCGATGTCGCCGCCCGGGCGCGGCAAACGCGGCGACCCGGTCGACCGGTCACCGCGTGCTGGACTGCGCCGTCCGACGCTATTCACCATCGTTCATCCCGCCGGTCATCCCCCAGATGGATCGGTGGTGCGATCTGATTCATCCCGATTCGACAACACTAACAGCCCATCACAGCAGTTTTGCTCCGAAACACTTACAAATGCCGGCTCAGTGCTGCATGCACCTAGGGACGCCGCTACTATGTGTCGACCTTGCCGGCGTGAAGGTCACGCTGGGCGTCATCCACCCTGGCCGCCGGGACGTCATGCCGCGATCCAAGAAGGAACTCGCCGACGCTCGTCTCCTCGTAATAGTCGAGCCCGGCCACGGTTGCGAACGCGTCGGAGTCGCCGCCGCCGAGGGCGCACGGGGCGAGCCCCATGGACGTGGCCACCAGGTACATCGTCTGGTACAGGACGCCCACGTTCTTCAGGATGGTGGCGTACGGGATGGCCTCGTACTTGTACATGACCTTGCCGAAGCGGGCGGTGAGGGTGAGGAGCACCTGCGGGCGATCCCAGTTGCCCGTCTTGGCGCACGTCTGCTGGAGGAGCGATTCGAGCGCCGGCGTGAGGCCGGCGGTGAGCACGCCGAGCGCGTGCTCCATCGGGTCGTAGTGGTACAGCCCCTGGCTCAGGCCCGCGCAGCGGTTCACGACGGCGTACAGCTCGAGCTCGTACAGGGCGCCGCCGGTCGGGTACGGCCGCGCCATCCCGACCGGGCGAGGAGTGCCGTCGGAGAACGCGGTGACGTCGTGGCGCACCGCCGCGCACCGGTAGAGGAACTCCCCGAGCTGCTCGACGGTGACCGGCGAGGCATCGTCATGCATCCGAACCGACTGGCGACGCTCCAGCACCTCGGTGAACGACGAATCTCCGGCGACGACGGCGGCCAGGTCGGGACGGGGAAGGGCAACACCGTCCTCGGCCGGCGGCTTCACCATGGGGAGAGGCGGGAACCGTCCCTTGAGGGGCCACGTGGCGCCATAGCCATTGGCATGGCGGCCCTGGCGGCTGCGGGTGTGGAACAGCAGGTCGGGCAGGCTCCACTGGGCCAGGCCCATGGTGGCCTGCTCCTCGTCGTCGTGGCGCACGAGCATGGCGGCGTCGACGAGCACGGTGGCCACGGCGTGGAGCACGTCGAGCGGCAGGCCGAACGCGACCGGGTCGAGATCGCCGACGTCGTGCGGCGTGGCCAGCGAGGCGACGAACGCGGCCACTCGGGGATCGTGCACCACGACGACGGCCGACGATCGGGGCGACTCGAGCACGAGCTCGGAGCCGGCGCGGTGCAGGAGAGCGAACCGCGAGAGCACGACCGTGCCGTCGTCGTCGCCGTCCGCCTCCGGTGGCGAGGCGGCCGCGGGCGCCGGCGCCACCTTGGCCACCATCGGCTTCACGGTGACGAGCGGCACGCCGTCGTGGTGCAGGGCCCGCTCGAGCCAGCCCCGCGCGTCGAGCCGCTCCAGCAACGAGTCGAGCTGGTCCGCTGCGCCGCTCGGCCCGGGCGTGACGAGGGCCCGGAGCGCGTGCGTCGAGGCCCCGCCGGCCACGAGCGTGTCGAGGGCGGGCGTCAGCTCCGACACGAGCGGACCGACGGCGAACCGTTTGGAGCCTCGCGACAAGAGCAGGCGGCCGCCGTCGTTCAACTCGGCGGAGGCGTCGTCCCGCAGGCGCACGCACTCCTCCAGTCCGGCGCTGCCGAGCGTCACCACGTGGTCAGACCGCCTCTCGCACGGCGCCCACCGGCAGCGCCGACAGACGCACGCCGGGATCGACCGAGACCACTGACAACAGTGCCTTGAAGTCGGCGACCGTGTGCTCGACCGTGGCCTGGTCGAAGACGGCGTCGTGGTAGCTGAGCCGTCCCCAGAGCTGGTCCCCGCCGAAGATGCGGAAGGCCAGCGGGTTGATGATGTCGTCGATGTCGGCCGACTCGGCGCTGACGTGACCCTCCACGTCGGGACGTCGCTCGATGAGCGACATCCCCGAGAGCAGGCGCCCACGTGGGGCGTGGAAGAACTCAATGCTCAACGGAACCTGTGGGAACGCATCGACGCCTTGGGCCCGGAGATCGGCGACGACGGCGTCGACGACCGTGTCGAAGGGCACGAACTGGTGCTCCAGCATCCCGAGCACGGCCCCCCGGGCCCGGTCCACGACCTGGCGGAAGGTGGGGTCGCCGCTCAGATCGCTGCGCAGGAGGGCAGCGCCGGCGAAGATGCCCATCATCCCTTCCAGCTCGCGCCGGTCCCTGCCGTGGAACGTGGTGAGCACCACGGCGTCGGTCTCACCGGTGCAGCGGGCGAGGAGGCACTGGGCGGCGGCCACGAAGACGATGAAGAGGGTGCTGCTGGTGTCCCGGGTGAGGCGGTCGAGGCCGGCGTGCACGTCGGGCGGCACGAAGAAGTCGATGCCGCTGGTGCGCTTGTCGCCGTCGTGGCGGCGCGGCCGGTCGCACGGCAGGTCGACGTCGAGCGGCATCCCCCGCAGCTGGGCGCGCCAGTAGTCGCAGCCCTCGCGCAGCCGGTCCTCGGTGAGCCACTGCCGCTCCCAGATGGCGAAGTCGGCGAACTGGATCGGCAGGGTCGGGAGGTCGGGCTTCTCGCCCCGGGCGAAGGCGGCGTGAGCCTCGAGCAGCTCGCCGTACAGGATGCTGTCGGTGGTCTGGTCGGAGATGATGTGCTGGAGCGTGATGGCCAGCTCGCACGCGTTGTCGCCCGTCTTGTAGAGGGCGACCCGGAACGGCGGGCCGGTCCTCAGGTCGAGCGGCTCGGCGTTCTGGGCGACGAGGAGGCGTTGCAGCTCGACGTCGCGCTCGGCGGGCGGAAGGCTCGTCAGGTCGACAAACGGAACGTCGAACTCGACGGTGGGGCCGATTGACTGGTAGGTGCCCTCGCCGTCCTCATGGAAGGTCGTGCGCAGCGGCTCGTGCCGTTCGACCACGAAGTCGAGCACCTGGCGGACGAGATCGACCGATGGTCGCCCCGCGAGGGTGACCCTGATGGTGTCGTTGTAGAACCCGGCGGCCTTCGGCCACTGGGCCAGCCAGTCCCAGATCTCCTGTTGCCGGAGCGACAGCGGCACCCTGATCGGCGGAAGCTTCTCGTCGTCCTGGTCTCCCATGCGTTTGGTCGTTGGCTCGCGCTCAGGCCGGCAGGAGGTCGGCGCCGTTGGAGACGAAGAACTTCTCGGCGACGCGGTCGCCGAGCGGGGCGAGCGACGAATAGAACGCGTCGACCGGGCTGACGCCGCCCTCCACGTGCGGATAGTCGGTGGAGAATGCGTACACCTCCTCGAACCCGGTCTGCTCGATCCACGACCCGACGGGCTCGAACTCGAAGGGGGTGACCCGGATCTGGCGGCGCACGTATTCCGACGGCTTCAGCGACAGCTGGCGGGCCAGGTAGGTCGAGGTGGTGGCGGCCAGGTTGTCCATTCGGTCGCACCACGACGCAACCCAGCTGGCGCCCGATTCGATGACGCCGAAGCGAAGGCCGGGGTGGCGCTCGAACACCCCGCCAAGAACCATGAAGGTGAGCGTGAGCTCGGCGAACAGGTGGGTCGTCATCCAGAAGAACGGGCGAGCGTGGAAGTCGTCGACGCTCGGGTCCGAGGGCGGCGGACGCAGGCTCCACGCGGCCAGGTACCAGTTCATGTCGAGCAGGGGCGGGCTGCCGCCGCTGCCGCCGTAGTGCAGCAGGGCCGGTGCGCCGGCCTCGGCCAGCATGGCCCACAGGGGTTCCCACTCGGGAGCGGCGGGAGACAGCCCGGCGGGCGGGCGGATGCCGGAGAAGTGCAGGCCCTTGGCGCCCTTGCCGAGCACCCGGCGGGCCTCGGCCAAGGCCACGTCGAGGTCGTGCGTGTTGAGCAGGCACACCGGGATCACCCGGTCGTCGACGCCCTTCGCCCAGTCGAGCACGTAGTCGTTGTAGCGGGACACGGCCGCCGCGCCCTCCGGGCAGTCGGCGTTGAGCGGCGGCTCATGAACTGCGAGAACAGCAACTGGCGGCCGATGCCCATCTTGTCGAGGGCGTCGACCCGGTCGGCCGCCACCTGGGCGCCGTGAGCGCCCCACAGGCGGACGCTCCAGACGTCGGACTCGGCCTGCTTGCGCCGGGCCAGCAGCGCCTCGCCCTCGCCCGAGGGGTCGAGCCCGTCCTCGACGATCATGCGGCGCACCTCGTCGACCAGGGACCCGCTGCCGCCCCGGTTCGGCCACACACCACTGCCCGGCCCGGCGCCGAGGATCTCCTCGACCTCGGGCAGGTACAGCATCAGATAGGCGTCGAGGTCGACCATGCGACCACGCAAGTCGTCGGGCATCATGCGAACTCACATCCCCTGCGTGCTGGAGCCATGCCTACGTCGTGGCGGGCGAGCGCAACAGCGCACCGTCCCCGTCAACATGTCACCTTACTAATCAAATCGGGCGAACGGAACGGGTCAGGCCAGGAATGCCGACCGGTCCAGCGCCACCAGCGCCGGGCCGGCCGACCGGGTCTCGCCCGCGAGATCGACGGCGGCGGCCAGGTCGCAGAGCGACGAGGAGTCGAACACGGCCCGCACGGCGATGTCGACGCCCATGCGGTCGCGCACGAGGGCGGCCACGTGGGCGGCGCGGAGCGAGTGGCCACCCAACTCGAAGAAGTCGTCGTGGAGGCCGACCGTGGGAACACCGAGCACCTCGGCCCAGATGCCCGCCAGCGTCTCCTCCGTGCCCGGCCGGGGCGGCACGTACGACGCCCCCACGGCGCGCCCGTCGGGTGCCGGGAGCCCCTTCCTGTCGATCTTGCCGTTCGGCGTGAGCGGCAGCTGGTCCAGCACCATGATCGAGGGGATCATGTAGGCGGGCAGCCGGCTGCGCAGGAAGTCCCGCAGGTCGCCCGCGGGCGGAGCGGGGTCGGCCACTATGTACCCCACCAGCCTGGCGTCGCCCGGGGTGTCCTCCCGCACGACCACGACGGCCGCCGTCACCGCCGGGTGGGCGAGCAGAGCGGCCTCCACCTCGGCCAGCTCGATGCGGAAGCCCCGCACCTTGACCTGGTGGTCGAGCCGGCCGAGGTGCTCGAGGGCACCGTCCGCCCGCCATCGGGCCAGGTCCCCGGTCTTGTACACGCGGGCGCCGGGCGTGCGGTCGAAGGGGTGGGCGATGAACCGCTCGGCGGTCAGCTCGGGGCGGTGCAGGTACTCGCGGGCCACGCCGGCGCCGCCGATGTGGAGCTCGCCGGGAACCCCGACGGGCACAGGGCGCAGCCTGGCGTCGAGGACGTACACCGTCGTGTTGGCGATGGGTCGGCCGATGGTGACGGGGTCGCCGGCCGCCAGCTTCGCCACCGTGGACCACACCGTGGTCTCCGTGGGGCCGTAGAGGTTCCACACCTCCCGGCTCTGGTCGAGCAGCCGGTCGGCCAGCTCGGCCGGGAGCGCCTCGCCGCCGCACAGGACCTTGAGCCCGTCGGGCACCTTCCACCCAGCGTCGAGCAGCATCCGCCACGTCGTCGGCGTGGCCTGCATCACCGTCACGCCGCCGGCCGCGATGGTGGCCGTGAGCTGGCCGGGGTCGGCGGCGGCCTCCCGGGTGGCGACCACGACCGCTGCCCCACGGATCAGCGGCAGGAAGATCTCGAGCACTGCGATGTCGAAGGACAGTGTCGTGACGGCGAGGACAACGTCGCCGGCGTCCAGGCCGGGGCGGTCTGCCATGGTGCACAAGAAGTTGACCACCGCCCTGTGCGACACGGCCACGCCCTTGGGGCGCCCCGTCGACCCGGACGTGTACAACACGTAGGCCAGCTGGCCGGCGTCGAATGCGACCTCCGGCTCGGTCGGGGTCTCGGCGTCGATGGCGGGGGCATCGGTGTCCAGGCGCACCAAATGGCCCCCGTAGCCGTCGGGCAGGCTGGCGACGAGGGCGGCCTCGGTGACGACGACGGAGGCGGCAGAATTCTCGAGCATGTAGGCCAGGCGGTCGGCCGGGAAGTCCGGGTCGAGCGGGAGGTAGGCGCCGCCCGCCTTGAGGACGCCGAGCAGGCCCACCAGCATCCGCGGGCCGCGGGCGACGCACAGGCCGACGATGCACTCCGGGCCCACTCCGAGCGACCGCAGATGGCGGGCCAGGCGGTTCGAGGCGACGTCGAGGTCACGGTAGGTGTGCTCGTCGCCCTTGAAGGCGACCGCCACGGCGTCGGGCGTGCGGCGGGCCTGGTCGGCCACGAGGTGGTGGATGCCGGCGCCGGCCGGGTACTGCGTCGCCGTGTCGTTCCAGTCGACGAGGAGGCGGCGGCTCTCGGCCTCGCCGAGCAGCGGCGGCTCCGAGATGGGCGCCCCCGGCCTGGCGGCCAGGGCGTCGAGGAGCCGGCAGTAGTGGTCGGCCAGGCGCACGACGGTGTCGCGCTCGAACAGCTCGGCGGCGTACAGCACCGTCCCTCTCACCCCTCCGCCTGCGTCCTCGGCGACGAAGACCGCCAGGTCGAGGCGGGCGGTGTTGGTGCCGCCCCCGAGCTCGCCGTACTGGCCGCCGCTGAGGCCGCCGAGGTCCTCGAGGACGGCATCGCCCAGTGGCACGGCGCCCGGCCTCGGGACGAGCTGGAAGCCGACCTGAACCAGGGGGTGGCGGCTGAGGTCGCGCACGGTCGTCAAGTCGTCGACCACCTGCTCGAAGGGCACATCCTGGTAGCTGTAGGCGCCCAGCGCCGTCTCCCGCACCCGGGACACGAGCTCGGTGAAGCTCGGGTCCCCGGACAGGTCCGTGCGCAGCGCGAGCGTGTTGACGAACACACCGACGAGCTCCTCGAGCTCGTAGCGCGTGCGCCCGGCGGTGGCGGTACCGACCACGATGTCGTCGGCGGCGACGTACCGGCCGAGCAGCACCTTGAACCCGGCCAGCATCGTCATGAACAGCGTGGCGCCGCACCCCCGTCCTACGGCCTTGAGGGCGGCAGCGACCCCAGCAGGAAGCTCGAAGTCGACCGTGGCGCCCCGGTACGAGGGGAGAGGCGGGCGCGGGTGGTCGGACGGCAGCTCCAGTGCCGGCGGCGCTCCGGCCAGGTGGGCCCGCCAGTAGGCCAGCCGGGTGTCGAGAACGTCGCCCTGGAGCCAGCCGCGCTGCCACGCGGCGAAGTCGCCGTACCGCACGGGCAGCGGTGGCAACGGGGAGGGCTCAGCCCTGGTGAACGCGGCGTAGGTGGCTGCGAGCTCGCCGGCGAGGACGCCGGTCGACCACCAGTCCGAGATGATGTGGTGGACGGTGAGCAGCAGGACGTGGTCGTCGGCGCTGATGCTGATGAGAACGGCGCGGGCGAGCGGCCCACGCTCGAGGTCGAAGGATCGCCCGGCTTCGGTGGCGGCGATCCGGAGGGCTTCCGACTCGGCGTCGGGCGGCGCCAGGCCGGCGAGGTCCACGCGGTCGATCGGGAGAGCGCTGGCCTGCTCCACCCGCCGCGACGGCCGGCGCTGACTCGTGGGGAACGTCGTCCGCAGGCTGTCGTGGCGGGCGACCACCTCGTGCAACGCCGCCTCGAGCGCCGCCGGGTCGAGGTGCCCCGTGCACCGCCATGCGCAGGGGAGGTTGTCCATCGGGTTCCCCGGCACCAGTTGATCCATGAACCACAGACGCTGCTGGGCGAACGACAACTCCATGGCGGCGGCGCCATCCGCGGCGGCGATGGGCGGAGGAGGGCGCTGGCCGACGCGTTGGCCGTCGGCAACGGCGAGGGCCAACGCACCGACCGTCGGGGACTCGAACACCGTGCGCAGCGGGATCTCCACGTCGAACCGCTCACGGATGCGGGAGACAAAGTGGGTGGCGAGCAGGGAGTCGCCGCCCAGCTCGAAGAAGTCGTCGTCGACGCCGACCGCCGCCAGGCCGAGGACCTGGGCGCACGAGCGAGCCAGGGCGTCCTCGATGGGTGACGTGGGCGCCACAACGGGCGTCGCCAGCTCCGGTCTCGCCGACCGTGGGTCCGGGAGCACCCTACGGTCGGCCATGCCGTCGGGCGTGGGAGGCGGAGGCGGGAGCAGTCGCCATCGTCGCCGGCGGGCGGGCAGGCGAACCCGTACTCGATCTCTTCCAGCCCATCCGGAAGCCCCGCACATTCACGTGGGAACTCCCCGTGGGGTATTTTGCGGCAGTGTCGTTCCACTCCGCCGGGACGCCGCCATCCGACAGCACGGTCTCGATCGTAATCGTAGATCCGCCGACATGGGGAGAGCATTTGTCATCCGCCGATATGACTCCTGCTGAGTGACAATGTCGTCTAGACCGACAATGCGGACAGATGAGGCTGCGGAGCCCCGGCCGGACCCGGCTGCGCCCGCTCCGGGCCAGTTCCGCGTCCCCCTGTCGCTCGGTCAGCAGGAGATCTGGAATCACCTCCAGACGTGGCCGGCAGTGGAGCACCTGTTCCATGACACCGTCCGCATCCCACTTCCGGGGCCGGCCGACCACGAGCTCGCCTCTGCGGTGGTCGACCGCCTTCTGCGGCGCCACGAGCTGCTCAGAACCGCCTTCCGGGGCGACGAGGCGGGACAGCCGTACCAGTCCATCGCCGCCACGGTGGTCGCGCCGCCCGTCGGAGTCGTCGATCTCTCGGCCCTCGCCCCCGACGTTCGCGAGGAGGAGCTGCACCGGCTCCTTGCGCTGCAGCACGCCGAGCCGTTCGACGTCTCGATCGCTCCGCTGCTGCACGCCGGGCTGTTCGCCACCGGTGCCGACACGTCGCTCCTCGCCCTCACCATCCACCACCTGGTCAGCGACATCGCCACCGAAGGAATCCTGGCCGCCGACATCACCGAGCTGCACCGCGCCCTCGCATCCGGCGACGAGCCCGAGCTGCCACCACTGCCGCTCCAGTACGCCGACTTCGCCGTGTGGCAACGCCGGCTCGTGGCCGAGCGCGGGGTCGACGCCGAGCGCAACTGGTGGCTCCGCACGCTTGACGGCATGCCGCTCGACATCCCGCTCCCCCACGACCGCCCGCCCTCGCCGACAACGAGCAAGCGGACGAGCTGCGTCGAGTTCGTGGTCCCGGCCGACGTTCACGCGTCGATGCAACGGATCTGCCGAGAGGAGCGGAGCACCCTGTTCATCGTCTCGGTGGCCGCCGTGCAGACCCTGGTCGCCCAGTACACCGGACGCACCGACATCGTGGTGCTGACCACCCTGAACGGGCGCGACCGGCACGAGCTCGAACGTATCGTCGGCCCCATCGCCAACGGGGCCCTCCTTCGCGCGGACCTCTCCGGCGACCCGAGCTTCCTGGAGATCGTGCAGCGCTCCCGCGCCGCCGTCCTCGCCGTGTTCGAGCATCAGCACCTCCCACTCGAGCAGGTGGTCGGGGCGCTTCGGGAGCGTCTGGTCGCCGCCGGCATCGAGCAACACCCGCAGGTGCCCGTCAGCGTGGAGTTCTTCCACACCAGCCAGGGTCACGGGCAGCAAGCCGGCTCGGTGCCGGCGTGCCCACCGGGGGGCCAGCGCCACATCGGGGCCGGCTCGGCGGAGGTACAGGACACCTACAACCCGCTGGCCTTCCGCATGTTCGGCGACGGTCACCAGATGTGGGGCCGACTGGCCTACCACGAAGCCGTCTTCGACCAGGCCACGGCCGAGCGACTCGCAGTCGAGTTCAGGAGACTGCTCACCGCCGTCGCCCACGACCCCGATCTGCGCATCTCCGAACTGCCCGCCGTCGGCCGGGCCGCGAGCTGACCGCCACACTCCTCCGGGAGCGACTCCGCCCAGTCCAGGGGCTGGTGCGCGACTCCACGGCCACGCTCGAGTTCGTCGTCAGCCCCGAGGACCGGGCCCGGGCGGCGGCGGCCAGGAAGGTCATCGAGGACATGTCCCTGCCGGTCGCGGTCAGGGCCGCCTGACGGCCCGGTCGCCCCGGCCCGGCGGTCGGAGCCGCCGCCGGCGCCGGTCGGGGCGGTAGGCGCGGGCCTGGAGCTCGTAGAGCTCGGCGTAGAGGCCGCGCTTGGCCATCAGCTCGCCGTGGCTGCCCGCCTCGGCCACCTTTCCGCCGTCGAGCACGACGATGAGGTCCGCCATCCGCACGGTGGAGAACCGGTGCGACACCAGGAGAGTGATGGCGCCGGTGCCGGCCGCCACATCCCGGGCGACGCCGGCGTAGCGCTCGAACAGGGCGTGCTCGGTCTGGGCGTCGAGGGCGGCCGTCGGCTCGTCGAGCAGCAGCAGCAGGGGTTCGGTGCGCATCATGGCCCGGCCCAGGGCCAGCTTCTGCCACTGGCCCCCGGACAGCTCCGTGCCGCGGTCGAACGACAGGCCGAGCTGGGTGGACAGCCCGCCCGGGAGGGCGTCGATCACGTCGGCCGCGTTGGCGCGCGCCAGCGCCGAGCGGACGGCGGGCTCGTCGGCGGCGAGCGGCAGCGAGCCGACGCCGACCGCCTCGCGGGCCACCACCTCGTAGCGGACGTAGTCCTGGAACCCCGCCGACAGGCGCTCGCGCCACCCGTCCACGTCGAACCGCCGCATGTCGACGCCGTCCACCGTGATCCGGCCACCGGTCGGCTCGTACAGCCGGGTCAGGAGCTTGACCAGCGTTGTCTTGCCGGCACCGTTGTCGCCCACCAGGGCCACGGTGGACCCGGCCCGCAGGTGCAGGTCCACACCGGCGAGGACGTCGGCGTGGCTCCCCGGGTACCGGAAGGCGACCGACTCCAGGCGGATCCCGTCGACCAGGCGATCGGGCACGGAGGCGGGCTCGTCGGCCCGCGCCGCCGCCTCGGCCGCCGCCGCGTAGTCGCACAACCACAGGTACCGGCCCGCCACCTTCACGGCCCGGGTCAGCCAGCCGAGGCTGGAGACAGCGCCCCCCAGCTCGCGGTTGACCTGGGTGGCGAGGGCCACGGCCAGGACGACGTCGCCGGCGGTGGCCCGGCCGTGCACGGCCAGCCAGGCGACGAAGGCGACGGCGCCCACGAATCCAGCGCTGAACACGATGGAGCCGGCGGCGGCCAGGAGGCCCGCGCGCACCTCGGCGACCACCATGCGCCGGTCGATGTCCCGGCACGCCTTCTGGTGCCGGCCCAGGAGCTCGTCGGTGAGCGAGAACAGGCGGACCTCCTTCCCTGGCGCCGCCTTGGTGGCCAGTTCGAACAGGTGGCCGCGCAGCCGCCACCCCTCGGCCGTCTCCTCGTGGCCCCGCTGCACCATCGCCTCACCGCGGGTGGCCATCAGCAGCGAGGGAACGGCGAACAGCGGGAGGGCGAGCAGGGCCGGGTGGACCCCGGCCAGAAGGGCCAGCACGGTGGCGGCCTGGACGGCGAAGCCCAGGTTGAGGGCGGCCGCCTCGGTGAGTCCGGACAGCGAGCCCCGCTGCGAGCGCAGCAGCAGGAGCTGGTCGGCGTACTCGGGCCGCTCGAGGTGCTCGAGCCCGGGGGCGCCCATGGTGAGGTCGAGCAGCCGGAGGTCGACGGCCAGCTCCGTGCGCTCCCGCAGCCGGGCCCGGACCATGAACCCCATCCAGTTCCCGGCCACGCCGAGGGCGCCCAGGCCCACCAGCACGGCGGCGGCGGCGGCGACGCGGCCGTCGTCGCCCACCACCACGACGTCGGTGAACCGCTTGAGGCCGTAGGCCAGGGCAGCCACCCCGATCGCCTCGGCGACGCTCAACGCGAACGACGCACACGTGCGCCACCGATCGGCCCGGAACGACAGGCCGAAGACCATCCGGGCCGCCCGGAAGGCGGCCCGCAGCCCGGTCCGTCCGGTCTCGGTCGTCATTCCCGCGGCCCGCCGTCGCCGGCCGCCGTGGCGAACCGGGCCGCCTGGAGGGCGAACATCTCGGCATACCCGCCGCTCGACGCCACGAGGGTGGCGTGCGTGCCCTCCTCGACGACCCGGCCGTTCTCGACGACCACGATCCGGTCGGCCCGGCGCACGGTGGAGAACCGGTGCGAGATGACCAGCGTGGTGACGCCGCGGGTGAGCTCCAGGAAGCGGTCGTACAGCTCGGCCTCGGCCCGCACGTCGAGGTTGGCGGTGGGCTCGTCGAGCACCAGGACGCCGGCACCGGCGTCGGTGGCGAACAGCGCCCGGGCCAGCGCCACGCGCTGCCACTGGCCGCCGGAGAGATCGACGCCGCCGCGGTACTGGCGGGACAGCACCGTGTCCCACCCGGACGGGAGCCGTTCGATGACGTCGGCGATCCCGGCCCGGCGGGCCGCCCGCTCCAGCGCCTCCACGTC
>DATAIT010000065.1 GCA_036262515.1 Acidimicrobiales bacterium
GAGGCAGGCCAGCACCACGACCAGGAGACGCCGGCGACGCAGAGCAGCAAGCATCGATCAGGGCGGCTGCTCGTCGAGCATCCACTCGAACGGCGAACCCTCGAGCGCCTCCTCCACCTCGTCCACGTTGGCGATGGTCTCCCGCAGCGGGAACGGGTTGGTCTTGCTCAGCCGAACGGGAACGTCGCCCGCCTTGATGCCGAGGAACGAGCAGATCCGCCGGTAGCCGATCCGGGGGTCGTCGCTGATGTCGTCCTCGTAGGTGAGCCGAAGGACCTTGCGGCCCACCAGGGCCTGCTCCAGGACGGCGTATTCGTCCTCGCGCTCCCGGATCCGCTCGACCAGTGACCGGGTGCTCCCGTCCCGCAACGTCTTCTCGATGGGGACGATCGCCTGCCGCAGCTTCGACGGGGTGTCGCTGCTCTGGTGGTAGGGCCCGTCCTGGGCGGCGATGATGACCGACACGAGGACTCGCAGGGTGTTGCGGCGGCGCAGGACGATGAAATGGTCGACGCCAAGGTTCTCGATGCGCTCGAGGTAGTCGGCCGACGACAGCCCGAGGGCGTCGAGGTGCAGAAACTTGACCTCGAAGCCGTAGTAGCGGCTGCCGGCGTGCACCATGTGGCGCTGGAGGTAGCGGAACGGTGCCTCGCTGTCTCCCGCCACCGGGAGCGTCCCCTCGGTCACAAGGGTGTCGTACAGCTCTCCTCCCCACACGATCCGGCGGGTCTCCTCCAGCATCAGCCCGAGGACCGAGCTCCCACTCCGGCCGCTGTGGAACATGACGACGTTTCCGGGGCGGCCCAACGAGGACACCCGGCGCACGGCCCGACGGGCCCGGGCCGAGGCGTCCGCTATGAGCGACCCGCTCACGGGGCCGCGCCCATCGCTAGAGGAACAGGGTGCGGTGGCGCACCGAGCCAGTGACCCGACCGAGTGCGCTGGACCCGGCGATCAGCCACGTCGACCTCCCTCGCTCATCGGCGACGAGTCTCCACGCGTTGAGGACCAGCCACCCGTACAGCTTCGCCTGCGCGACGAGCGACCGCCGGGGCATCCCCCGGCTGCGGAGCCGCTTGTAGAGCACGACGTCGTACTGGCCGTAGATGAAGTGCTGGCGCGCCTTGTGCCGGCTGCTCGGGCGGGGCCGCTTGTACACGACGGCCTCCGGCTCGTGGTACAGCGGGTGGCCGGCCAGCTGGAGGCGCCACGAAAGGTCGATGTCCTCGCCCGTCTTCATCTCCTCGCTGAAACCGCCCACCTCGTTGAACGCCCGACGGGAGACGGCCATGTTGGCGCCCAGGCCGTACTTCAGCCATCGGAAGTTGCCCACCGTCGGAGCCCAGTTCGACGATCGCTCGGCGCCGGGCACCGGCGGCCGGAAGAAATGGAAGTCGAGGCTGCCGGCCATGAAGTCGTGCTCCTCGGTGGCCTTCTCGACCGCCGCCAGCCAGCCCGGCGCCACCACGTCGTCGGCGTCGCAGAAGGCGAGCACATCACCGCTGGCCGCCTCGGCCCCGATGTTGCGGGCCGCTGCCGGTCCCTTGCGGGCGCTGGCGTCGACGACGCGGAGGCCCGGGAGGGCGTCGGTGAAGCGTGCCACCACGGCGCGGGTGTCGTCGGTGGAGCCGTTGTCGGCGACGACGACCTCGCAGTCCACGCCGGGTGCTTGCTCACGCAGGGCTTCGAGCTGCTCGCCGATCGTGGCTGCGCCGTTCAGCACGGGGATCACCACGCTGATCACACCCGCGGAATGTAGCCGTCGACCGCGAACTCACCGGCCGGGAGCAGGCCGCAGCGCCTTGCCCACGGACGACGAGGCGGCCCGGACCTTGAACTCCACGCTGCGCCCGATGGTGGTGAACCGCATGCGACCGAGGGCGTCGAATCGGGCCAGACCCCGTGCCTCGTCCTCGACGGTGGACAGGTGGAGGCCGATGCGCAACAGGCGCGACAGCAGCGTGGTGCCGTAGAGGAAGACCTCGGCCGGCTCGTCCCTCAGCCGCATGTTCATGGCCTTGTTCCACAGGATGACCAGATAGGGGTCGGCTCGGAGCACCCGCCGGGGGTTCTGCGCGTGGGAGGTGAACTGCCGCCATGAGAACCACGGCACCGGCGCTACCCGCTCCATGGGGAGGTTGCAGTACTCGTGGTGCTTGGCCAGCTCGTTGACGGCGTAGCCGAGGTCCGCGTAGTCGAGACCGGTGAGGCCGCGCGTCCGGAGGATGTCGTCCTGCGCCCGGATCCAGTCGGCGATCAGCAGGGCACCGGGATTGGCGGCGAAGAAGTTGCTGTAGAAGTGCCCTTCGAGCTCGCGTCCCCACCCGACGACCTCCGACTGGCGGAGGAGGGCAGTGATCTCCGAGAGCGGGTGCAGGGCGATGGTGTCGACGTCGAGCCACAGCCCGCCGTAGCGGTGGATCAGCCGGGTGCGGAGGTAGTCGGAGCGGTGGACGGGCGACTGCAGGCCCCGCCATGTCTCCTCGTCCATGTCGGGCACCCACTCCATGGCCGAGTCGACGTCGAGGAGGCGGACGTCGCAGGTACCGGCGTTGCGGCGGATGGTCTCGATGCACAGGTCGAGATACGGCGCCCGCACCTTTCGCCGACGCGTGTTCTCCCAGTACATCCACACGATGTCGGCGGCGCCGTGAGCCGTCACCAAGGTCCGTCCGCCACATCGCTCGATCGCGCACCGGCGCGCATCACCCGTGTGGCGAGGGCGGCGACGCGAGGGTGGATGAGGTCCCAGCGGTAGCGCTCGTCGAACAGGCGCTGGCCCCGGTCGGCCAGCCGGGCCCGCAGCCCGTCGTCCTCCAGGACCCGCAGGCAGGCCGCGCTCAAGGCGTCGTCGTCGTCGGCCAGGAGGAGGTGGGCGCCGTCGTGCACGTCGAGCCCGGCCGCTGCCACGGCGGTGGCGACGACCGGAATGCGGTGGGCGAACGCCTCCAGGATCTTGACGCGGGTGCCGGCGCCGGCCAGCAAGGGGATCACCGACACGTCGGCCTGGGCCAGCTCCGTGCCCAGGTCGTCGACGGGACCGGTGACCACCACCTGAGGAGGTCGGTGCAGCGAGGAGATGGTGGAGTTCGGGCGGCCGACGAGCCGGATCTGGAGCTCCGGGCGCCGGGCCCACAGCCGCGGGCCGATCTGCTTCACCAGCCGAATGGCGGCATCCACGTTCGGGCCGTAGCGGAGGTAGCCCACGAACAGCACGGTCGGGGGGGAGCCCACGGCGGCCCGCCCGAGGGGCTGGGGCGGCGAGGTGTAGCCGTTGGGGATGACGGCGGCGTTGGCCGCGCCAAGCCGGTTGCGGTCGCCTTCGCTGCACACCGCCACGGCGGCCGACTCCGCAACCATGCGGGCCTGGAGGCGGCGCCACATCCGGGTGTTCTTGGCCTGGCGCAGGTGCCGCTCCCAGCTCGCGGGGCCCTGCCGGCACACGCTCAGCAGGTCACGGCGGTCCCCTTTGCCCTGCACCCAGGCCGTGTGGTCGTCGAGGTCGTCGAGGTCGACGATGGCCGGCGCGTCGACCTCCGACCGCAGGGCCACGAACGCCTCGGCGTCGCCGAACCACGCCAGGTCGTAGGAGCCCCGGCTCCAGGCCCGGAACGCGTCGGTGGCAGCGCGGTAGTCACGGTCGTACAGCTCGAGGGGGAGATCGCCGGCGGCCAGCCAGCGCAGGCGGAGGGCGGGCGTGAGCCGGGCCGGTGCCCGTTCGGCGACCGTGGACCGTGCCACCGGCGCATCGTCGGGCGTGCGGCACGCGGCGGCGTCGCCGGTGTGGACGAGGGCGAAGAAGTCGACCTCGCCGGCCTGTGCCAGCCCGGTCACCACATTGGCCAGCCGGATCCCGGCTCCGTGGTCGGTGGGCCACGGGAACCGCTCGCCGACGACCAGTATCCGTGCCGTGGCGCTCATCGCTTGAGGTGGGCGGCACGCTCGACCGGAATCGGGCCCCACCGGCCGAGGGTGAAGCGCACCACTCCCCGGACGCGGGCGCCGGCGCGGCCGAACTGGCGAGCGCGCACCTCACCGAGCACCCGGCGGGCCTGGCGGGCGAACTCCCGCAAGAGAACTGATCGCGGCGCATTACGCAGCAGGAACCGCAACCGGCTGCGGACCCACAGCTCCAGCGGTATGACCCCGGGTTCCTGCCACGCGACCGCTGACGGGACGCACTCGATCTCCCATCCGAGGCGGCGGAGCCTCAGCTGGTAGTCGACCTCCTCGAAGTACAGGAAGAACTTCTCGTCGAGTGGCCCGGCGGCGCGTAGCGCCTCCGCCCTGATCAACAGGCACGACCCGGGCATCCATTGGGCGCTCTCGACCGGTCGGCCCTTCCACGCCGCGATCTGGTTTGGGTCCTCGTCGAGCACCATCTCCCACGTGCGCGGCTCGATGCGGCAGCCGGCGGAGAACACGGTGTCGGGAGCGCTCCGGTACCCGGTGAGGGGGCCGACCACGCCCACGGAGGGGCGTTCCACGAGGCGGGATTCCAAGGCGGCCAGGGCCTCGGGAGCGAGCAGGCAATCGTGGGTGAGCAGCAGCACCGCCTCAGCTCCTCTGTCGAGGAGCCGGGCTGTGCCCAGGTTCATGCCGCCGGCGTACCCGAGGTTGTCCTCGGACTCGATGACGTCGATGCCGTAGGCGTCACGGATCGCAGCCGGCGAACCGTCCCGCGATGCGTTGTCGACGACGACCATCAGATCGGGACGCCGTGATCCGCCCAGGAGGCGGTCGATCACCTCGCCGGTCTCCGGCCAGCGCCGGTATTGGAGGACGACGGCGCCCACCTTCATCGCTGCGTCTGCGGGTCGACTTCCATGCGGAGCACGAGCGGGCCGAACCGCGGCCGTTGGCATGGCGTCAGGACTGGAGTGGCTTGCGCAACGTGAAGACGACGAAGGTGAAGGCCAGGTCGACTTCCTCCCACACGACGGCCTTCTCCGAGCAGGAGAGGTCGAGCTCACCCGTGAGCTCGAAGCCGACCTGTTGGGCTGTGGCCACCATCTTCGAGACGTCGTCCCGGTCGAAGATACGCACCGGTACGCCGAAGGCCACCTTGCCGCCGGTGTCGACCGGAGCGCAGAAGAAATCGGTGGACGTGATGAGCACACCGCCGGGCGTGAGCACCCGCCAGCACTCCCGGAAGTACTCCTCGAGCGGGACGCCGTGCTCCACCACGCTGAGGCACGTGATGCCCTGGAACGAGGCGTCGGCGAACCGGGAGGCCGTGATGTCGCCGTACTCGTAGCGAATGGAGCCGCGGGTGACCGTCTGGTCAAATGCCAGGTTGGCGCAGGTGAGCCGCCGGTAGCCGTAGAGCCACAGCCACGGCAGGATCACGGAGTACCGCTCCCCACCGGCGTCGAGGACCGCACCCGAACGCCGGCAATTGCGCAGGATGCAGTCGAGGGCGGCGAGGCTGTCCCAGTTCTTCGGCCCTGTCTGGTGCAGCGGGAGCCCCAGGCTTCGCGCGTACTCGGAGGCCTCCTCCCACTCCTGCCGGGACTGGAGCACGCCGTTCCAGCTGCGCGGCGCCGGGCGCTGCGGCCGCCAGGCGCCACTCGACCCGAACTGGCGGTGGAAGTACACCCGACAGCCGAGCGGGGTACGCGCCGCCGCCTCGCGAATGGTGCCGCCGTAGCGGGCCAGCTTCTCGCCGAGACCGGCGACGCCGTGATCAGTTCCTCGAGGAGCCATTCCCGGCGAGGCTAGTTCGCCCGGCGCGGTCGAGGTGACGCTCCGGGCTCGCTCGTTCGGAAGACGGCGGCGAGGTGGGCGAAGTCCGGCCAGAGGTTGACGTCCACCGCGTCGGGCCATTCGGCGAGGAGCCGGCGCACCTCCGGTTCGTACTCGGCGTGGAGCTGGGCGCGCAGCCCGTCGGGCACCTCGACCTTGCGGGCTCCGCCGGCAGACCGCGCGCCGGCGAGTGCGTTGGCCGCCACGTCCGGATCGAGGCCCAGGAAGCGGTACGTGCGCTCGAGCTCGCCCTTGGGATCGCGCACGCACCGCTCGTACTGCAGTACGAGCACCTGCTCCCTCGGGTAGCTGCGCGCCAGGCGGGCGAGTGCGGTCGCGTAGCGCCCGTACTCGACCTCCTCGACCACCACCCTCGGGTGGTCGATGCGCTGGTGCATGAACTCGTAGTGGGTGATGCCGGAGCGGAAGCGCTCGATCGGATCGCGCAGGAGGACGAGCAGCTTGGCATCGGGCGCGGCCAGGCGGAGCTGGGCGGGAGCCCAGCAGTCGATCATGTAGCGGGGCGTCCACTCGCCCACCAGCAGCCCGGGCGGCCGTGGGAAGTACCGGTGGTACCGGTCGGCGTCGGCACGGTCGAAGGGCGTCCCCCACTGCACGTCGAAGAAGTGGAGCTCCTTGGCCCGGGGCGGTCGCGCGCCGGGGCGGACGGGGGTGCGGGGGTGCACCTGCGGATGGGCGCTGATGAGGTCGTGCCACCAGCTCGTGCCCGCCTTCTTGATCCCCACGCCCACGAAGTCGGGAGGGCCGGTCCGCCACCCCGGCGGGCATGCGGGGACGGGCCCGGGACCGGGCTCGACCGGCACCGCCGGCTGGTTCCGGTGGCCGCTCGTCCGCTCGTGCAGCACGTGACCCAGGATCTCCTGCACCTTGCGGGGCGGTCTCACCCGACCGGCTCGGTGGCCGAACGCCGGCGGTACGCTGCCCGCCCGTGCCACCGCCCGAACCCTCGGCCGGCCAAGCAGCGGCGGTGGGCGAAACCTCCGGCCTGCCCAGGGCCAAGGTGCTGTTCTACCGGGACTACCGGGGCTTCAGCGGCGGCCACATGAAGATGTGGCACTACTTCACCCATGTCCTGGCCTCGCCGGGGCACGAGCCGCTCGTGCGGTTCTCGCGCCAGTCGGTGTGGGACGACACGAACCCGTGGCTGCACTGCCGGGAACGGGTCGTGAGCCGCTGGTCGAGACCCGAGGCCGACGTGCTGTTCCTCGGGGGCGTGGACTGGCGCAACCTGCCGGCCCGCCAGCGCGACGGCAGCCGCCGCCCGATCGTCAACCTCGTCCAGCACGTCGACCATGCCGATCCGCACAACGTCCGCTACTCGTTCTTGCGCCATCGGGCCATCCGCATCTGCGTGAGCGAGGAGATCACCGCTGCCATCACCGACACTGGGCGGGTCAACGGCCCGATCTTCACGATACCCGACGCCATAGACCTCGAGGCCCTCGAAGACGTGCCCCGGCCGCCCACGCGCGACGTCGACGTCCTCATCGTGGCCAACAAGAGCCCGGACGTGGGCCGCCGACTGCACCGGGCGCTGCAAGACCGCGATCTCCGGGTCGACCTGCTGGCAGGAACCGTTCCACGCCAGCAGTTCCTCGCTCGCCTGACCCACGCCCGCGTCGCCGTCTTCGCCCCCAACCGGACCGAGGGCTTCTACCTCCCGGCCCTCGAGGCCATGGCCCTCGGGACCCTGGTCGTGTGTCCCGACTGCGTCGGCAATCGGTCGTTCTGCCTCCCCGGGCAGAACAGCTTCCGGCCCCACTACGACGACAAACCTATGCTCGACGACGTGACGGCTGCGCTCGAACTGCCCCTCGGCGCGTCAGAGGCCCTGGTCGCCGGCGGCCTCGCCACCGCCCGCGCCCACGACCTGCGCCAGGAACGACAGGCCTTTCTCGCCATCCTGGCCGACCTCGATTGGCTGTGGGCGGCGGGATGAGCGGGCTCGACGTCCTCGTCACCGGACTTCCCCGGTCGGGCACCACGCTCACCTGCGAGCTGCTGAACATGGTGCCCGACACGGTGGCTCTCGACGAGCCCATCGAGTGGGCGCCGCTGCTCAACCGGTCGAGCGGCGCCGCCGCCGGCAGCGCCGGCCGCCGGGCCGTCACCGCCGTGCGGGCCCGCCTGTCCAGGCAGCAGGCTCCGAAGGCGCCGGAGCCGAAGGCGATCTGCGACTACGTGGCCGCGTTCTGCGACAGCGCCCGGCGCTCGATCCGCGAGCGCCAGGTCGCCCCGTCCCGGAACGTCGACGGGCGGGTGCTCGGCAGCAAGGTGGCCGACGAGTACACCGAATCGGGGCTGCGGATGAAGCTGGCCGAATGGGGCGAGATCGCCGTCGACAAGGAGCTCTCCGAGGGCTTCGTCCTGGCCGTCAAGCACACCGCCGGCTTCACCGCCGTTCTCGGCCCCCTGGCGGAGCGGTTCCCGTTGTACGCCCTGGTGCGCAACCCGCTGTCGGTGCTCAGCTCGTGGCAGACGGTCCCGTTCCCGCCCCAGCAGGGCCACGTGGCCATGGGCGAGGCGTTCGACCCCACACTCGCCGCCGAGCTGGCCCACATCGACGATCGCCACGACCGCCAGATCCACCTGCTGTCGTGGTTCTTCGGCCGGTACCGCGCCGTCCTCGACGCTTCGTCGGTGATCCGCTACGAGGACGTCGTGTCGTCGGGCGCCGGAGCCCTCGGGGCGATCACGCCGGCCGCCGCCCAGCTCACCGTCCCCCTCGAGAACCGGAACAGAGGTCGCGGCGTCTACGACGCCGACCTGGCCAACATGCTGGGAGAGCGGCTCCTCGCCACCGACGGGCCGTGGTGGCACTTCTACAGCCGGTCCGAGGTCGAGGAGCTGCTGGCCGCGAATTGACGGCCACCCCGCGGCCAGCGTGGTCAGCGGAGCGGGACGAGCGAGGTCAGGTAGTCCACCCGGTCGGCGTGGGCGAAGACGTAGTTCATGTTGCGGAACTCGGGATCGCCGCGCACCAGCGTGTCGGGAACCAGTCCGTCCGTGGTCACGAGGAATGCCTGGTACCCGAGGTCGCGCAGCAGCGGCCAGGCGTCGGTGTCGGTGCTCACGCTGTAGAGCACCTCGCACAGCAACAGGGGAGCGTGGCGCTCCAGCGTGCCGAGGGCGCCCGTGATCACCGTGTGGGCCGTTCCTTCGGTGTCGATCTTCATCACGTCGACGGATTCGAGCCCCGTGGTCGTCACGAAGTCGTCGATGCTGGTGACCTCCACGTCGACTGCATCGGTGTCGGGCCGGAAGCCGGCGAGGAGCGACGACTCGAGCGGAACGGCGACCCGGGGAACGTGGATCACGGCCCGGCCGCTGGTGTCGGACACCGCCATCTGGTGCAGGTGGACGGACGGGAACCGGTTCAGCCCGACGTTGCGCTGGAGCCGGGCGAAGACGGCAGGGACCGGCTCGAAGGCGTGCACGGTGAGATCGTCGTTGGAGGCGGCGGCCAGCAGGGTGTACACGCCGCTGTTGGCGCCGACGTCGAGCAGCGTGGTGGCCGAGCGGACCAGCGCCGCCATGAGCTTCAACGCGTGGCGCTCGTACCCCTCGAGTCCGTACCAGAACAGGGCCTTGGAGATGGAGTCACCCGGGTGAACCTCGAAGGCGAAGCTCCGCGAGGGGTCGTCCAGCGTCACCTCGAAGCGTCGTTGCACCGGCATGGCGAACAGGGTGGAACGAGGGAGGTAGGCCGACAGCGGCCGGAAGGCGGGAGTGACGAGCCGGCACACCGGCGGCTGCGACACGGTCCAGCGCACGCCGCGGCTGGTGAGCACGGCCTTGGCGCTGCGCTTGACCAGCGCCAACGGGGTGGCGGTGGCGGTCACGGACGCAGAGCCGGTGGAGGAGTGGTGCCGAGCGGGCTGTCGGACGCTTCCTGGAGATCGCGCTCCACCGCCGCGCACCCGGTCAGGCTGGCAGCCAGGCCGCTCACCGACCGCGACACCGACACCGGGCGGTGCCGCCGCAGCCCCTCGTCGTACAGGTCGGCCAGCGGGCGGTACGGGAGCTGCACGTCGAAACGGCGCTCCACCAGCTCGAGGACCTGGCGATCGGCGTCGACCAGCGCCGAGAACGGGATCAGCACCGTGCTCGACGGGTGCCGCCGGCGGTAGTCCAGCAGCCGCTGGTTGTACACCTTCCACAGACCGGGAGCGGCCAGCGTGCGGGCCTTCATGTCGGGGTTGCGCGTGCGCCGGGAGCGCCGGACGAGCGACTCCACCACGTCGACCGCCGGGCGCCACACGAACAGCACCTTCAGCTCCGGGACGATGGCCTTCCACTCGTCGAGGAACAGCACGCTCCTCGGGTCCTTCCAGCCCCAGACGGGGAACTTCGCATCGCGGCGGCGGACGAGCTCCTCGGCCTCGGCCCGTCGGGCGGGCGGAAAGGTGACCGCGGCGGCGGACGACGCCTTCCATCCCATGGACCCCCCGAGCCCCTGCTCGTCGAGGGCCGCCGCGTGCAGGACCACGAACTCGCGATCCTCGAAGTGCCCGAGGCGGTTGCCGGCGGCCGGCGCGATCAGGCTGCCGTCGTGGATGACCAGCCCGCATCGCTCCAGCCACGAGGCGGTGAGCGAGGTCCCCGACCGGTGCATCCCGGTGATGCAGATCGCCGTGGTCATCGCGGCCTGCCCGTCTGGTCCGGCGAGTAGCTCATGCGGACGACCTCGTCGCCCGCCGGCCGGCGCAGGTGCTGCACGGACCCGTCGGGCCACCGCACCTCGACCGAGGTGGCGACGCCGTGGGCTCCCAGCCCGAAGTAGGCCCGGTACTCGCCCTGGGAGAAGTGCGACCCCTCGTTGCACCCGACCCACTGGGTGATCGTGCGGGCGCCCACGCCCGCTCGCACGCGCGCCCCGATGGCCGGGCGGTTGCCCTCGGGGCCTTCGAGCACCACCTGCAACCAGTGCCCGGCCGGTGTGGCGTTGCGGAAGAAGCCCGTCTGCCACTGGAACCCCTTCCCCTCACGCTTGGAGTCGGGCACGACGGCGATGAGCGCGTCCCGGCGGCCGTCCCCCGACGAGTCGAACCACGAGGCGCGGGCGTCGACCACCGGGGCCGGCACCTCCCGTTGGAGCAGACCGGTCCGTACGAAGCGCCCGGAGGCCGTCTGGCGGAACAGGCCTCCGGGCACCACGTGGAGGTCCAGGAGGCCGTCGTTGTCGTAGTCCACCCAGTTGGCGGTGACGCCCCCCGAGGCCGGGAGCCCGACCGACGACGGGTCCACGGCGCGGAAGCCGCCGGGCCCGTTCACCAGCAGCGTGTTGCCATCGGGGGACGGGGCGAAGACGTCGGGTCGCCCGTCGTCGTCGTGGTCGCCGACGGCCAGCTTGGCCACGGGCGTCTCTCCGTTTCGCAGTGGGACCTCCTGGCACCTCGTGAACGGGCCCTCGCCGTCCCGACGGTAGACAACCAGACGGTTGCCGTGGGCGGCCAGCAACTCGGGGGCACCGTCGCCGTCCACGTCGATCCAGACGAAGCTCTCGCCACTCACCAGGTGCAGCCCGAGGGCGTCCGTGGCGTCAGCGAAGCGCCCGGGGAACTCCTGGCGGTACAGCCGGGGATGACCGGCCTGGCACGACACGAACAGGTCGAGCAGCCGGTTGTCGCCCAGGGCGACCCACGCCGCCTGGCGCGCCCGGCAGCCCTGCTTGTCGATGCCGGACGCGTCGATGACGTCTCGGAAGCCGTCGCCGCCGTCGACGAGGAGCTCGTCGCGCACGATGCCCGGGTGCGCTTCGAGCAGCCCGCGCAGCCCACCCCGAGCGACGAACGCGCCGGTGCGACCGTGGCCCCCCCAGTCGGCCCATGCCATGCCGTGGCGGTCACGGGCGTGCAGGTCGAACCGCCGGGTGGTCGGTGACGTCATGGTCGAGCCGACGAACACGTTGGCCAACGGCACGCACTCGTCGACGGTCACGCGCAGCACGATGCCCACCAGCGCCGGTGCCAGGTGCAGCCGTCCGTCCGTCGACGTCGAGAAGCGCACGACGACGCGCGCCGGCGCGCCAGCGCGTTCCTCGTCGGTGACCTCGAGCTGGTCGATGTCCGCGCTGTGCTGGACGGTGACGGGGGAGAGGAACTCCAGGCTTCCACCGAGTGCGCCGCCCCCGGGCAGGGCGACGCAGCGGACCACCACGGTGTTGGCCTGCCGGTAGAGGTAGAGGCCAGGACGGCTCGTCTCCGGAGGGTGGACGTCGTCCTCCCACCCTGGGAACCCGGTGTCCTGGTTGAGCCGCAGCTCGCCCATCCGGTCCTCGAAGTGCCCGCGGTCATCGACGGCGATGAGGCTCTGGCGCGAATTGTGGTTGGCCGTGAACACGTGCTGGCGGCCGTCGAGGGTCACCACCCCGAGGTCGAACAGGTTCCACGAGGCGATGTCGAGGGGGAGACGGCGGAACGGGGATCGGCGGTGCGGGGCGGCGGGAATCCATTGCGAGAGCAGGCTCGGCCCCCGTCTCTTTGCCCGGCGGGCGAGCGAGACCAGCCGCCGGCCCCCGTCACGGGCTCGTGCCGGCATCACGGCGCCAGTCTCGCGCACGCAATGGTTGCAATCGTCCGCTTGTGGCGTTATGTTCCGGGGCGCGGGGTATTTGTATTCCGCCCTTATTAGGGGAGAGGTTCCTTGCTCAGCTCACGACGGTCGCCGTTCATCTACGCGCTCGTACCGGCGCTGCTCCTCCTGTTCGTGCCGGCGGCGGCCAGCGCCGCCACCACGCTGGTGGTCGACGACGACATGGTCTGCGAGGGCGCCGCCTTCAGCACCATCCAGTCCGCCGTCGACGCGGCCTCGCCTGGCGACACCGTGAAGGTGTGTGCCGGCGGCTACACCGAGACCGTCACCGTGGACAAGACATTGGTGCTCCAGGGAGCCAAGGCCAACGTCGACGCCCGGACGAGGGTGCAGACCGGTGAGTCGGTCGTCAAGGGACCGGGCGGCGGGTTCAGGGTGCAGGCCGACAACGTGGCCGTCAACGGGTTCACGGTCAAGGACGCCACCGGCGGCCCCGGCATCGAGCTGAGCAGGACCAACACCGGCGCCACCGTCTCCTACAACATCATCAAGAACAGCGTGTTCGGCATCTACGCCAACTCCAGCGGCGCCGGGCTCACCACGATCAGCTACAACCGGATCTTCGGCAACAACGGCGCCGGTTCGGCCGGCGGCAACGGCATCTACTCCGACCAGGGCCTGGTGGGGGGCCGGATCAACCACAACCTCCTGGAGGGCCATCAGAACGCCGGCGTGCTGGTCGCCCTCACGTCGTTCACGGTCAACGACCTGGCCATCAAGATGAACAGCTCCCTGAACAACGCGTCGTTCGTCGCCATCTTCCACGGCACCAACGTCAAGGTGGCCGGGAACACGTCGGACGACACGATCGTCGAGGACAACAACGCTCAGGGCTCGTCGGTCTTCGTGGGCGGGAACAGCTCCACCGTCGTGGTCAAGGCCAACATCATCAAGCACGCCGCGTTCGACGGCGTCGCCGTGCGGGCCCAGGCCAACGGCGTGAGCGTGCAGGGCAACACGGTGAAGGCGTCGAACAGGGACGGCATCTCGGTCACCGCCTCGACGCCCGGCGGCGTCACCGTGGCGTCGAACACGGTGAAGAAGAGCCAGCGCGACGGCATCACGTTCAGCGCCGAGACCAGCGGCGACACCATCACCGGGAACACGTCGCTCAACAACGACATCGGCCTCACCGGTGCGGTCGACTGCGCCGACGCCAGCCTGGGCGAGGGCACGGCGGGCACGGCCAACACGTGGACCGCAAACACCGGCGTCACCTCCTCGCCGCCGGGCCTCTGCACCCCACCGGCGTAGCGCCGGCCAACCCCAGGTCGTCCATCGGCCGGCGGTCGATCGCCCGCGGCGGGAGGCGCGGCGGGACGTCCGGCCGATCGGCTCGTGACCGGCCCCGGTCATCTCCGCCGTGGCCCGACGCGTACGATTCCGGAGTGAACGATCGGGAAGCCGGGCGTTGAGGACGCAACCCCTCGAGGGGCCTCGGCCGGGGGATCTCTACCGGCCGCGCGTCCGCTTCCGGCCGGCGCTGGCGGCCGTCTGGCGGTCGCGTGAGCTGATCCGCACCCTCACCGAGCGCGAGCTGCGGGCCCGCTACAAGCAGGCGGCACTCGGCTTCGCGTGGGCCATCGTCACACCGCTGGCCATGGTGGTCGCCTTCTCGCTGTTCCTCAACCGCTTCGCCAAGGTGCCAACCCACGGCGTGCCGTACCCGCTGTTCGCCTACGTCGGCCTGCTCCCCTGGACCTTCTTCTCCAGCTCCATAGCCTCCGGGGGCGGCAGCCTGCTGTCCAACAACTCCCTGCTCAACAAGGTGTACTGCCCGCGCGAGGTGTTCCCGATCTCGAGCGTGGTGGTGGCCGCCGTCGACAGCGCCACGTCCTTGCTGGCCATGGGCGTGCTGTTCCTCGTCTACGGCGTCGCCCCCACCTCGCACACGGTGTGGGTGCCGGTGCTGCTGGCCGTGCAGGTCGCGTTCACCCTCGGCCTCACCTTCATCTTCTCGTCGGCCGTCGTGTACGTGCGCGACATCCGCCACGCCATGTCGCTGATCCTCCAGTTCGGCCTGTTCGTGACGCCGGTGGCCTACGGCATCGAGATGGTGCCCGGGAAGTGGCGCCCGTGGTACGCCGCCATGAACCCGCTGGCGCCGGTCATCGACGGGTACCGGCGCACCGTGCTGCTCGGCAAGGCCCCCCAGTGGAACCTGCTGGTGCCCGGCGCGCTCACCGCGTCGGTCGTCCTCGTGGGCGGGTACCTGCTGTTCAAGCGTCTCGAAGGCGGCCTGGCCGATGTTGCCTGACGGGTCCATCTCGGCCTCGAACATCTGGAAGCGGTTCCGCGCCGACCGCCAGGCCGGTGGTCTGGGCGAGCATCTCGGCCGCCTCGGGCGCCGCCTCCGGAAGCAGGGGCCGGGGTGGAACTGGGCCCTGTGCGACGTGTCGTTCGAGGCCCAGCCAGGCGAGTCGGTGGGCCTCATCGGCAGCAACGGCTCGGGGAAGTCCACGCTGCTCAAGATCCTCACGCGGGTGATGAACCCCTACGCCGGCCGGCTGGAGGTGGCCGGTCGCGTCGGCGCCCTCATCGAGGTGCGGGGCGGCATCCACCCCGAGCTGAGCGGGCGGGAGAACATCTACCTCTACGGCTCCCTGCTCGGGCTGAGCCGCCGCGAGGTGGCCGGGCGCTTCGATGAGATCGTTGACTTCGCCCAGCTCGACCTGGCCATCGACCGCCAGGTGAAGTTCTTCTCCAGCGGCATGCAGATGCGCCTCGGGTTCGCCGTCGCCGCCTTCCTGCGCTCCGACATCCTGCTCGTCGACGAGGTGCTTGCCGTGGGCGACGCGTCCTTCCAGCAACGGTGCCTCGACCGGATGCGCCACGTGCTGAGCGACGGCACCACCGTCGTGTTCGTGTCGCACGACCTGGCCGTGGTGGAGGCCACGTGCTCGCGGGCGCTGTGGCTCGACCGGGGCGTCACCCAGGCCGAGGGCCCGGTGCGCGAGGTGCTCGGCGCCTACCGGGGCGCCATCGAGGAGACGGCCGAGCTGGTCGACGACGTCGACGGGATCATCCGCCTGGTCAAGGCCGAGGTCACCACGCCCGACGGCGGCTCGCCCCGCAGCGGCGAGCAGCTCGACATCCGCCTCGTGCTGGAGAGCCCCGACACCATGCAGGGCAAGCTCTGCGTGGGGGTCAGCCAGGGCACGCCGTCGCCCATCTTCACGCTGCGCCGGCCCACCATCCTTGCCGCCGGCCAGACCGAGGCCCGCTGCACGATCACCCACCTGCCCATCCCGCGCGGGCGGTTCTTCCTGTGGGTGGGCGTGTTCTCCAACAACCGGGACCTTCTGGCCTGGCACCCCGCGGTGCACTTCGACGTGATGGGCCCCGACCTGTCCCGTGCGCCGCGGGGCATCGTCGCCCTCGCCCCCGTGTACGTCGACGCGTCCTGGGAGACGGCCCACGTCTGAGCCCGCGCCGGTTGCCACCGCTGCCGTAACAACGGGTTTTGTCGCCGGAAACCCGTCGGAAACACGCGGCTCCTAGGTTCCGCGGGACGCAGCCGACGGCGCTGCCCGGCCGGGAGGAGGCCCGCACGTGCGGCTCACGCCCGCCGACGTCGACAAGCTCCTCGTCTCGGTGGCGGCCATGGTCGCCCGGGACCGGCGGGCGCGGGGCGTGAAGCTCAACCTGCCGGAGGCCACCGCCCTGCTGTCGTCGTTCGTGCTCGAGGGCGCCCGCGACGGGCGCTCGGTGGCCGCCCTGATGGCCGATGGGCGCCACGTGCTCGGGCCCGACGACGTGATGGATGGGGTGGCCGAGGTGCTCCACGAGGTGCAGGTGGAGGCCACCTTCCCCGACGGGACCAAGCTGGTGACCATCCACCGGCCCATCTCATGAGCCCGGGCGGGTTGCGTCGGTGATCCCCGGTGAAGTGGTGGCCGGTGCCGGCGACGTGGAGCTGAGCCCCGGGCGCGAGCGTCGCACCCTGGTGGTGGAGAACACGGGCGACCGGCCCGTGCAGGTGGGCTCGCACTTCCACTTCGCCGACGTGAACGCGGCGCTGTCGTTCGACCGGGATGCGGCCTCCGGCTTCCGCCTCGACGTCCCGGCGGGCACCGGCGTGCGCTTCGAGCCGGGCGTGTCGCGCGACGTCACCCTCGTGGCCCTGGCCGGTGCCCGCTCGGTGCCGGGCCTCCAGCGCAGGGCCGGGCCGGGGAGCGAACGGGGGACCGGCTGATGCGCATCGACCGTGCCCGCTACGCCGAGCTGTACGGGCCCACCGTGGGCGACCGTGTGCGCCTGGCCGACACCGACCTGTGGATCAGCCCCACCGAGGACCGCACGGCGCCGGCCGGGCCGGGCGACGAGGTCGTCTTCGGTGGCGGGAAGGTCGTGCGCGAGTCGATGGGCCAGGCCCTCACGTCGGCCGTCGACCTGGTGATCACCAACGTGGTCGTGCTCGACCACTGGGGCGTGGTGAAGGCCGACGTGGGCGTGAAGGACGGGCGCATCGTCGCCGTGGGCAAGGCCGGCAACCCCGACGTCATGGATGCCGTCACCCCCGACCTCGTGGTGGGGCCCGAGACCGAGGTCCTGGCCGGGGAGGGCCGGATCCTCACCGCCGGCACGGTCGACTGCCACGTCCACCTCATCTGCCCGCAGGTGGTGGAGGCCGGCCTGGCCGCCGGCACGACCACCATCGTCGGCGGCGGCACGGGGCCGGCCGAGGGCACCAAGGCCACCACGGTCACGCCGGGCGGCTGGTACTTGGCCCGCATGCTCGAGGCCCTCGACGCCTACCCGGTCAACGTCGCCCTGCTGGGCAAGGGCAACACCGTGTCGCAGGACGCGCTCACGTCCCAGGCCCGGGCCGGGGCGGCCGGGTTCAAGCTGCACGAGGACTGGGGCACCACGCCGGCCGCCATCGACGCCTGCCTCACCGCCGCCGACCGCCTCGGCGTGCAGGTGGCCATCCACACCGACACCCTCAACGAGGCGGGGTTCGTGGGCGACACGCTGGCCGCCATCGCCGGCCGGGGCATCCACGCCTACCACACCGAGGGTGCCGGGGGCGGGCACGCCCCCGACATCATCACCGTCGCCTCGCACCCCAACGTGCTGCCGTCGTCCACCAACCCGACCCGGCCGCACACGGTCAACACCATCGACGAGCACCTCGACATGCTCATGGTGTGCCACCACCTGAACCCCAGGGTGGCCGAGGACATCGCCTTCGCCGAGAGCCGCATCCGGCCGTCCACCATCGCAGCCGAGGACTGGTTGCACGACATGGGCGCCATCTCCATGATCGGCTCCGACTCGCAGGCCATGGGCCGGGTGGGCGAGGTCGTGATCCGCACGTGGCAGACGGCCCATGTGATGAAGGCTCGGCGAGGGGCGCTGGCCGGCGAGCCCGTCACCGGGGCCGACAACCTCCGCGCCCGCCGCTACGTGGCCAAGTACACGATCTGCCCGGCGGTCGCCCACGGCGTCGACGGCGAGATCGGGTCGGTGGAGCCCGGCAAGCTGGCCGACCTGGTGCTGTGGGAGCCGGCGTTCTTCGGCGTCCGGCCCCACGCGGTGATCAAGGGCGGCATGATCGCTTGGGCGGCCATGGGCGACGCCAACGCCTCCATCCCCACTCCCCAGCCCGTGCTCCCCCGGCCCATGTTCGGTGCCGCGCCGGCGGTGGCGGCCGCCTCCAGCCTCACCTTCGTGGCGCCGGCCGCCCTCGCCACCGGGGAGCTGGCCGAGCGACTGGCGCTGCGCTCGCAGCTGGTGGCCGTCGGTGACACCCGCCGGCTCACCAAGGCCGACCTGCCCGAGAACGATGCGCGTCCCGACGTGCGAGTAGACCCGGACACCTTCGCCGTCACCATCGACGGGGAGGGGGTTGAGGCGGCGCCGGCCGCCGTGCTGCCCATGGCCCAGCGCTACTGCCTGTTCTGATGGCGGCGTTGGACACCGGCATGATGGCGGTTCTTCTCCTCGGCGACGGGCGGTTCCCGGCCGGCGGGCAC
>DATAIT010000066.1 GCA_036262515.1 Acidimicrobiales bacterium
TCCCTCCAAAGAGGCTCTTGACACCCCGCTCAGCCCGCCGCCTCTCGGCGACGAACCGGGGCCTGCTACCGGGCGCTCCGACGCTTACCCGGACGGGACTTGCACCCGCTGGTCTGGTCCAGCTTTCAGGACGCAACACGGAGCCAGCCTAGGAGACGGGGTCGCGGCCGCTCTCGGCCGCCGCCGACCGTCCAGGGCTAGTCGCCGAGAGCGAAGTCGAGCGGTTTCGGCTCCTGCTCGTCGAGGGCGGCGTCGGCCAGCTGCGACGGTTCCTCGAGGCCGTACTTCACGAGCAGGTTGAGGTAGTCACGCTGGTAGAAGATCTTGACGTTCACGTCCGGGTACTGCTCCCGCAGCCGGCGGATCTTGGCGTTCTTCCTGGTGACGAGCTTCTGGTTCAGGGTGGTGATCTCGATGTACAGCTCGTAGGCGGGCAGGTAGAAGTCGGGTCGGAAGGCCTGCACCGGTTTGCCTGCCCGGTCGTGGGCGAGGGTGAACTCGGTGGGCTCGTACTCCCAGGTGATGCCGTAGAAGTCGAGCAGCTTGGCGAACTGCCGCTCCGAGTTGTGGGCGAAGCGGACCAGCTCGTGCGGGAGTGGCTCCCGGTCCAGCGTGCTAGCTCCCGCTGCCGGACCGGGCGAGGCCCTCGTCACCCTCCTCGACCGCCGGCGGGAAGGCGGCCGTCGGTGCGGGCGGCGAGGGCGCGAGATCGGTGATGGCGGCGTCGAGCTCGCGAACCACGCCGGCCAGGGCCACGATGTTGAGCACGCCCTGGCCGCCCTTGAGCAGGTCGATGATCTCCTCGCCCGAGCGGGCCAGCACGGACTGCGACCCGTTGAGCACGAGGTTGGCGGTGGCCACCTCGGTGCCGCTGCTGCGCAGCACCTCCAGGGCGCGACGGGCGGACTGGAGCGAGACGCCAGCGTCGAGCAGGCGCTTGATGACCTTCAGCTCGAGCAGGTCGCGGTACGAATACCGCCGCTGCGTGCCGCTCCCCCGCGCCTCGCTGATGGAGGGCCGGAGCAGGTCGGTGCGCGCCCAGTAGTCCAGCTGGCGGTAGGTGATCCCCACGATCTTGCAGACCTGGGGACCGCGGAACCCTTCTTCAGGCATCGGGGAAGTGCCCTCCTCGGCGCCGGCGGCGCCGGCTGGCCCACTGGGACCCGGTTGTCACAGTGGCGGAATTACACCATTGGAACATGAGGGTACGACGCCCCGGGCCGGTCGTCAACGTTTCCGCCCGGCCCGTCGTGCGTTCTAGGAGCTGAAGTCCTCCGGGCGGATGCCCTCGATGAACTGGCGGAACTGCGAGACCAGCTCGTCGGGGGCCGTCTCCTCGTCCTCGTCGGCGTCGAGCACCACGCCGGCCTGGTCGAGCAGCTCCTCTTCGGCGTAGATCGTGACGCCGAGGCGCGCCGCCAGCGCGATGGCATCGGACGGGCGGGACGAGATGATGCGGGCCTCCCCGGCCTGGCGGACGTGCAGCTCGGCGAAATACGTGCCGCTGCGACCGTCGTCCCCCATCACCAACTCGGTGACCACGACCCGCTCGAGGGTGCCGCCCAGCGCGCTGAGCATGTCCCGCATGAGGTCGTGGGTCATCGGCCTGGGCGTGACGACGCCCTGCAGGGCGAAGGCGATCGCCGTCGCCTCCGGCGCGCCGATGAAGATCGGAAGGGTGCGCCGTGCGCCCTCGACCTCCTGGAGCAGGACCACGGGATTGTTGGTGGGGAGCTCGACCCGGACAGCGGCGAGGTGCATCTCCACCATGAGGCCACCCTACCGTGAGAAGAACTGCTCCACGTGCGCATCGGGGTCGGCCCGGAGCGCCTTCAGGTCGCCGGCGGCGACGAGCTCGAGGTTCCGGTAGCGCTCCGCGAAGTCGAGCCCGTAGCCCACCACGAAGTCGTCGCCGATGGTGAACCCCACGAAGCGCACGGGCGTCGGCACGATGCGCCGGGTGACCTTGTCGAGCAGGGCGCACACCTCGAGGCGGCGCGGACTGCGGCGGCCGAGCTGGCCCAGGAGGTAGGTGAGGGTGAGGCCCGTGTCGACGATGTCCTCCACCAGTACGACGTCGCGGCCGGAGATGTCGATGTCGAGATCCTTGACCAGGCGGACACGACCGGTGTCGGGGGCATAGGACGAGATGGCCAGGAAGTCGACCTCGGAGGCGACGGTGATGGCCCGGACGAGGTCGGACAGGAACGGGACGCTGCCCTTGAGCACCGCCACCAGCACCACGCCGTCGTCGTACGCGGCGGATATCTCGGCGGCCAGGCGGGCCACGCCGGCCCGCAGCTCGTCGGCGCCGATGAGGACGCGGGCCTCGGTCACCGGGTCCCGGCCTCCGGGGGGTGGTCGCCATGCCGGGCTCCGAAGGCGACCGGCCCGCCCGCCCGGCGCCCGCTCACCCGCCCGACAGGCGGCGCAGCGACTGGCGCAGCACGGCGGCCCGCAGGCTCTGCCCCAGGCGGGTCAGCTCCTCGAGGGACTCGATGGCCTGGCGCCGGGCGTCGGGGTTGCGCTGCTTGAGCAGCGGCGTGACGATCTGCTCGAACAGGCCGGCCTCGCGCTCGGCCGAGTTCTTGTAGATGCGCAGATGCCGGCCCTCGATGCCGAAACGGGCGAACCCCACGGCGAGGTTGGCCACGACCACTGACTCCTCGTCGTAGTACACCGTTCCGGCAACCGTGCGGCCGCTGATGAACCCGTAGCGCTCGAGCTCCCGCAGCCGGTCGTACGGAAGGCCGGTGGCCGAGGCGAGCTCCTCCATGGTGAGGCTGACCCCAGTGAGCCCGGCGGACAGGTCGGACAGGCGCGTGTCGGCGACCCGAGCGGCGCCGGCGACAGGTGCGCCGCGGACCGGGGGCGCGAGGGGTGGCGGGGTTTCGGCCGGCGCGTCCCTCGCTCGGTCCTCGCCACTCGTCCGGCGAGCGGTCGCCGCCGGAACGGCCGGGGTGGCGGGTGGCGAGGGCGGCGGGTCGGCCGGTGTCGCCCGGACGGCCCGGCTCACCGGTCCGGCCGCCGGAGCCGGCGGCGCCGGGTCGGGCACGGGCGGGCGCGGCGGAGTGGCCGGCGCCGGACGCGACGGGACGGCTGGGTCGGCGGAGGGGGCGGCAGCCGGGCCGGCGGCAAGCCGGCCGGCGGCGACCGGCTCCGGGCCGGAGGACGCCGCCGCCGGGCCTGGACGCGCCTCGGTGTCACGGCGGGCGTCGCCCGAGGCGCCGGCGGCGACGGCGACGCTCCCGTCGCCGGCCTCGTCGCCCGGGCCCACGCCGAGGCGGCCCTTGATGACCTTCAGGGGCAGGAAGTGCTCGCGCTGCTGGCGGAGGATCCAGCGCAGCCGCTCCACGTCTGGTTCGTAGAACTTGCGGTACCCGGACGCGGTGCGCTCGGGATCGAGGAGCCCCTGACTTTCGAGGAATCGGATCTTCGAGATGGTGACATCGGGGAATTCGTCCTTGAGGAGGGACAGCACCTCACCAATGGACAGGTAGGCCCGATCCCCCACCGCCCCTCACACCTCGCCGGCGGCGAGGAAGACGAGCTTGAACTTGCCGATCTGCACCTCGTCGCCGTGGGCCAGGGGCGCCTCCTCGAGGCGCTCCCTGTTCAGGTAGGTGCCGTTGAGGGATCCCACGTCGCGCACCACGTACCCGGGGCCCTGGCGCACGAACTCGGCGTGGCGGCGCGACACCGTGATGTCGTCGAGGAAGATCTCGCTGTCCGGGTGACGACCGGCACGGGTGACGTCTGACTCGAGCATGAAGCGCGACCCGGCGTTGGGCCCCCGCTTCACCATGAGCATCCCCATGCCCTCCGGGATCCCGTCGAGGTTGACGCTCAGATCGTCGTCGCCCGCCTCGCCCGTGGCCTCGTTGGCGAACACGATCGTCGTCTCCTCGCCTCCGCTGGCCAGCACTCCTCCGCAGGACGAGCAGAAGTTCGACCCGGCCGGGTTGCGATGGCCGCACCGGTTGCAGAACACACCAACCACGCTATTCCGCCGCAGCGTCGCCTGAGACCAGCGCCCGGTACGCGTCGGCGTCGAGAAGGCGTTCGAAGCCGGCGGGATCACCCGGGGCGATCACGCAGATCCAGCCGTCGCCGTAGGGATCCTCGTTCACCCGCTGCGGCGCGTCGCCCAGCGTGACGTTGACCTCGACGACCTCGCCGGTGACGGGCGCGTAGATGTCGGACACCGACTTGGTGGACTCCACCTCGCTGAAGGTGGCTCCCTCCTGGATCTGGGCGCCGACGGTGGGCAGCTGGACGAACACGACGTCACCGAGGGCGTCCTGGGCGAAGTCGGTGATGCCGATGCGGATGCCGCCGTCCTCGAGCCGGGCCCACTCGTGGTCCTTCGTGTAGCGGAGCTCGGGCGGGACGTTCATCGGCGGGGACCTCCGGCGGCGGCACTGGCGGGGCCTGTCAAGGGCCGGACCCTACCGGACGCGCCACCCGGAAGGCCGGTGGCCGGCTCAGCGCGGGGACGTCCAGCTTGGCCGAGCGCTGGACCTCGGCCCGGACGCCCCGGAGGGCGTCGAGCGCGTCGAGCACGCCTCCCGGGATCTTGAGGCCGCCCTCGAGCGTGGTGGCCTGGCCGACGGCGGTGACCCGGTACGGAGGCGACAGGGGGCTTCCGTCGAGCAGGATGCGGTCGTCGCGTTGGGCCAGTGACGACGCCACGCCCATGCGGAGGTCGTTGATGGCCACCGCCTCGGCGCCGGCGTCGCGCAGCTCCTGCACGGCGTCGATCAGGACGTCGTAGCCGACCGCGTCCTCGGGGTCGTCGACCACGAGGGTGAGGCCCGGGCCGGTCACCGCCACCGTGCCGGCCAGGACCGAGAGGGCCTTCAGCTGCTCGCGGGCGGCCCGGTCGGCGGTGCCGTCCTGGCGCGAGCTGTTGTTCAGGTTGACGAGCTGGAGCCGCAGGTCGCTGATCTCGTCGCGCAACGCGTCGGCCTCGTCGGTGAGGCTGGCCAGGATCCGGGCGAGGTCCTCCTCGCTCTCGGCTTGGAGCTGCTGGCGGAACCGCTGGCTGGTCCCGAGCTGGCCGACCAGCAGGAACCCGACGACGGCGGTGGCGGCCACCACCAGCACCGGCCCGGGCCCGAGCGTCCGGGTTCGGAGGCCCGACGGTGCGATCGGCACGCCTGCGTCGCGTCGTCGCAGGCGCGGTCGCACCCAGCGCCGGCGCAGGCGTCCGAGCTCGCTCCCCAGGGCGCTCACGGGCGCACCATCGCCGTCACCCGCCGAGGACCCGGCGCCGGATGGCGGCCACGTTCTGGAAGATGCGGATGCCGAGCACGACGACGACGGCGGTGACGAGGTCGACCGACAGCTGGTCGCCCAGCCACACGAGCGCCATGGCCACGAGGGCGTTGGACAGGAACGAGATGACGAAGATGCGGTCGTTGAACGTGTGCTCGAAGGACGACCGCACGCCGCCCAGGGTTGCGTCGAGGGCGGCGACGACCGCCATGGCGACGTAGCGGGAGAGATCCTGGGGCACCGTCGGCTGGAGCAGGACCGCCACCAGCGCGCCGATCGCGAGACCGAAGAGGGGGAGCATCTACGACGGCTGCGCCGATGTGATGGCCACCCGACCGGAGTAGGCGGGCACCGACACGTTGCGTTGCTGGACGCTGAAGCCGAGACCGAACAGCCCGGTCCAGCGTTGGAACCGCTTGGCGATGTCGCTGCCCTCGAAGGCCCGGCGGTCGGCGCCGATCGCCGAGACGGTGTACGGCGGGCTCAGGGGTCGGAAGTTGACGACGATGGTGTCGCCTGCGGCCCTGATCGGCGTGGTTGCCACCAGGCGGCTGTCGTTGACGGCCACCGCCTCGGCCCCGGCCGCGAAGAGGGCGTTCACCACCAGTTGCAGGTCCGTGTCGTGGATGCGGAAGGCGGCCGCGTCCTCCTCGGTGCTGGGCTCGCGGGCCGAGTCCTTCAGGCGGACGGTCAGGCCCTTTCCCTCGAGGGCGACGGTGCCGGCCTGCATGGCCAGCTCGGCCGCCTCGTCGGCCGCCACCCGGTCGAGCGCGCTGCGCCGCGCCACCTGGCGCTGGGCGGCGCCCACCTCGTCGCGCAGGGCGTGGACGGCCTCGTCCTGCTCGGCCACGAGCGAGCGCCGGCGCTGGATCAGGTCGATCAGCTCGCCCTTGCGAGGCGCGGCAGCCCGACGCACGTCGCGCGCCGACGTCACGGCCGTGACGAGCAGGAACCCGAGCACGGCACAGGCGACGGAGAGGAGGGGGGGCTGCGCGCGTCGCACGCCTCCATTCTCCTTCGCCGGACGAACTTGAAGAACAGGCAAATGCGTCTCCCGGTCGGCCCCGGCCGAGCCGGTGCGCCGCCTCGGCCCGCTACAGGGCCCGGAGGAGGTTGGTGGCGGTGTCCTTCGGGCTCACCTTGTACCAGGCCTCGGCGACGATCCCCTTCTCGTCGACGAGAAAGGCCGAGCGGATGATGCCCATGTACTTCCTGCCGTACATGCTCTTCTCTCCCCACACCCCGTACGCCTCCGCGACCGCGTGGTCGGAGTCGGACAGGAGGGGAAAGCCCAGGCCGTACTTGAGGTCGAACCTCGCCTGGGCGGCGGGGGTGTCGGGGCTGATGCCGACCACGGCGGTGCCGCCGAGGTCGCTGAGCACGTCCCGCACCCCGCACGACTGGGCCGTGCACCCCGGGGTGTCGGCCCTGGGGTAGAAGTAGAGGAAGTGCCGGTCCCGGCGCTCCTTCAATGACTTCTCGAGGGAGAACTTCTCGCCATTCTGGTCGAGGAGCGTGAAGTCAGGGGCCTTGTCACCTGGCTTCAGCGGAGGCATTTCACCACCCTATTCTCAGTGCCCTCGCCGCAGGTCGTGCGACCAACCATGCGGCACCGGTGCAAGCGCCGCGATCAATGCGACGGAACGGAGACCACCAGTTCGGGATCGGGCAGGGCGCGCGGGCCGACGATCGCCTCGAAGTAGCAGCCGAACGTCTCGAGCGTGTCGAAGTCACCTGTCCTGTGCGCGGCTCGTTGTCGGGCAGTGGCGAACGCGAGTGACCGGTCACGTGCTAGCGGGTGCGACGCCCGCCCGAGGCGGCGGCCACGGGGCGGGGCACCGGCGGTGGCTGCGCGTCGGCGGGGTCCCAGGCGGTCAGGTCGGCCAGGCGCTTGTCGTTGGAGAACACCTCGACGAAGGGCTGGCGCACGCCGATCCGCTTCTGGAGGCGCTCCACCTCGAGCTCCTGGTCCCACAGCACGAGGGTGACCACGACGCCCTCGACGCCCGCCCTGGCCGTGCGGCCGGAGCGGTGCAGGTAGGCCTTGTGGTCCTCGGGGGGGTCGTAGTGGATGACCACGTCGATGCCCTCGACGTGGATCCCGCGGGCGGCGACGTCGGTGGCGACCAGCACGGGGAGCTTGCCGGCGGTGAAGTCCCGCAGCGCCTTCTCCCGCTGCTGCTGGCGCAGGTCACCGTGGATGACGCCGACCTTGAGCCCCTCCCGCTCGAGCTGGGCGGCCAGGCGGTCGGCGCCCCGCTTCGTGCGGGCGAACACGAGCGTGCGCTTCTGGGTCCGGGCGACGGCGGCGGCGACCTTCGGCTTGTCCATCTGGTGGACCTTGAGGAACCGGTGGCTCATCTCCTCCACCGTCGCCTGGTCCGACTCCACCTCGTGACGCACCGGGTGCTTGAGGTACATCTTCACGACGTGGTCGACGTCGCCGTCGAGGGTGGCCGAGAACAGCAGCGTCTGGTGGTCGCTCTGGATGCGGCGGAGGAACCACTCGACCTGCGGCAGGAAGCCCATGTCGGCCATCCGGTCGGCCTCGTCGAGCACGACGTGCTTCACCCCGGCCACGCTCACCGAGCCGCGCTCACCGAGGTCGATGAGGCGCCCCGGCGTGGCGATGACGATGTCGGCGCCGCTGCTGACCTCGGCCACCTGGCGCTCCATGCTCGCTCCTCCGTAGACGGCGGCGACCTTGCGCCCTCGCACGGCGGCGAGCGGCGACAGGACGGCGGCGACCTGCACGGCCAGCTCGCGTGTCGGCACGAGGACCAGGGAGTCGGGCTGCCCGGGAGGCGACGGCTTGCTCAGCTCGAGCAGGGCGAGCCCGAAGGCCAGGGTCTTTCCCGACCCGGTCTTGGCCTTTCCGCACACGTCGCGCCCGGCCAGGGCGTCGGGCAGGGTGAGGGCCTGGATCGGGAAGGGCTCCTCGATGCCCTCCTTGGCCAGGGCCGCCACCAGGTCGGGCGACACGCCAAGCGCGGCGAACGTCTTCGTCAAGAGGGACTCCTCGGTCGTCTCGGGTGGGCCTGCCTCGCACCCGAGAACCGCAGGAGCTGATGAGGTGAGCCCGCGAACGACGCACGCTGCGTGCTCGCAGGCGCGAGGATACCTCACGGTTCGTGAAGTTCCTGTGATCTACTCAAATCCACCGCGTTCGATGCCGACGAACACTGGGAAGGTGAGACGTCTGGACTCGCCACGAAAGGCACTTCTCCCATGCGCATGACGCCTCCTCCTGGTCGCCCGGGACCCGAGCGGAACAAGACGCGCAACACGCGGCTGCAGATCGCCGCCACCGCCGTGCTCTTCGTGCTCGTGCTGGTCCTGCTGTTCAACCTCCCGGGCGGCTCTGCCAGCAAGAAGAACGTCCCCGAGGTGACGCTCTCCGGCGCCGTCCAGGCGATCAAGGAAGGCAAGGTCGCCCGCCTCCACCTCAACGACGGCTCCCGCCGGGCCACGCTGATCCTCTCCAACGGCACCCAGGTGCAGACGGCCTACCCCGTCGGGTCGGGCCCCGCCCTCACCACCACGGCCATCGAGGCCAACGTCAAGGTCACCGCCGCGCCGAACAAGTCGGGGTCCCTGTGGACGAGCCTGCTGCTCAGCCTGCTCCCCGTGCTGCTCCTGATCGGGTTCTTCGTGTTCTTCATGGGCCCGAAGATGGGCATGAATGTCGGCAAGCTCAGCAAGTCCCGCCGGGCACCGGCCGAGGTGCCCGAGACCCGCTTCTCCGACGTCGCCGGCTCCGACGAGGCCGTCTCCGAGCTGGCCGAGGTCGTCGAGTTCCTCAACACCCCCGAGCGCTTCGCCAACGCCGGCGCCCGCATGCCCCATGGTGTTCTGCTCGTCGGGCCCCCGGGCACGGGCAAGACGCTCCTCGCCCGCGCCGTCGCCGGTGAGGCCGGGGTCCCCTTCTTCGCCCTCTCGGGCTCCGACTTCGTGGAGACCTTCGTCGGTGTCGGCGCCTCGCGGGTCCGCCAGGTGTTCTCGGCCGCCCGCAAGCTCGGGAGCGCCATCATCTTCATCGACGAGATCGACGCCGTGGGCAAGGCCCGCAACTCCAACGCCAGCGGGAGCGGCAACGAGGAGCGTGAGAACACGCTCAACCAGCTGCTCGTCGAGATGGACGGGTTCAGCGAGTCCGGCGTCATCGTGCTGGCGGCCACGAACCGGGCCGACGTGCTCGATTCCGCCCTCACCCGGCCGGGCCGGTTCGACCGGCGCATCACCGTCCCCGCCCCCGACCGCGTCGGCCGCACCAAGATCCTGGAGCTGTACGCACGCAACCGCCGCTTCGCCAGCGACGTCGACTTCGTGTCTCTCGCCCGGCGCACCCCCGGTCTGACGGGTGCGGACCTGTCCTTCCTCATGAACGAGGCCGCCCTGGAGGCGGCCCGCCACGGCTCGGACGTCGTCACCAACGCCCACCTCCAGTCGGCCCTGTCCACGTCGGTCATGGGCCGGGCCCGCACCTCTGCGGTGGTGACCGAGCGGGACCGACGGATCACGGCGTGGCACGAGGCGGGGCATGCAGTGGCCGCCATGTTGCTCCCGAACGCCGACGACCCCGTCTCCGTCACGATCGTCCCACGGGGCGTGGCCGGCGGCGTCACCTGGATGGGCGGCAACGACAACTCGTTCCTGACCCGGTCGGAGGCCGAGGCCCGCCTGGTCGTCGCCATGGCCGGCCGGGCCGCCGAGGAGTTCCACCTCGACGGCGACTACACCCAGGGTGCGGCCAGCGACTTCGCGTCCGCCACCGCGCTGGCCACGTCGATGGTCACCGAGTTCGGCATGAGCCCCCTCGGCCCCACGACCCGGGCGAGCTACGGCCAGATCGGCGGAGCGCAGGCCGACCGGGTCGGCGAGGCCGTCGACGCCCTTCTCGACCAGGCCATCTCCACGGCACGCCAGCTGGTCGCCGACAACCTGCCCCTCCTGGAGGCCCTGGTCGGCGAGCTTCTCGTCGACGAGACGGTGAGCGGTCAGCAGCTGTCCGTGCTCGCAAGCCGGTTGGCTCCCGCGTACGCGACGGAGCTGCACCCCGAGGGGTAGCGCCGGAGCGCCGCTCGCGCTCCCTGACGAGCGGTCGTCGGTTCTCGATGATCTCGGGACTTTCGGCCCGTTGCGTTCCAATGAGCCGGTCCCCACACTGGACGCTGCATACTGCAGCAGCGTCCCGGGGGCAGACAATCGATGGCTCGTTCGATCAACGCACGTCGTGGCCCGGCTCGTCCGGTTCGCTCCGTCCGTGCCATCGCCTCGGCCGAGGTCGGCGCGGAGAGCGACGAATCGGCCACACCCGGGAGCCCCAGCGTGGCGCGCCGGCGGAACCGGCTGGTGTGCCTCATCTGCGACCCGTGCGACTACTTCGCCGCCGGTCTGGCCGCCGCCATCGACGCGGCGGCATCGGCTGAGGTCGTGCGGGTGGCAGACAGGCGGATGGTGCCCGACGAGGTGCGTCGCCGCCGGCCCGACGTGGTCATCGCCAGCCTGGAGCCACCGGGCGAGGCGTGCGAGCTGATCGCCACCTTGGGGGACGTCCCCGTCCTGGTCATGAGCTGGAGCGTGCGGGAGGACCAGGCGGTCGAGGTCTTCCGGGCCGGCGGCCGGGCCTTCGTGCACAAGGAGACGCCCGTCGCCGACCTCCTGCGCGTGATGGACGAGGTGGCCAGTGGCCTCACCGTCCTCCCCGAGGCCCGTCGGGCGCAGCGAGGCCCCGGCCACCTCGGTGCCCCCGTGAACGACGCCGCCGCCCAGCTGACCCCGCGGGAGAGCGAGATCGTGTCCCTGCTCGCCGTCGGCCTGTCGAACGTGCAGATCGCCCGCCACATGGGGATCGCCCATCAGACGGTGAAGAACCACCTCCACAACGCGATGCGCAAGCTCGGAGTGTCGTCGCGCCTGGCCCTGCTGCTCCACACGAAGGCGCACCGGCTGCACGGTGCCCATCCCAGCTTCCAGGGCGTCGGTGCCTCCGTCGGTGCCGGCGGCAGCTACCGGCTCGTGACTGGCGGTCACGATTGAATCGTCTCGCGGCGCCGGCCGCTCTGGTACCAATGGCCCATAGGACGGTCTCAGGAGGTATGACACGGTTGATCATGGTCACGGGGGGGCGCGTCTCGCGCGCGCCGTCGACGGCAGTTGTCTCTCGGCAATCAGACAGAACGGGGAAGTCATGAGCTCACGTCCGATAGGGAAGGCCCGGCGCGCTTCGGTGGCGCTGATAGCGATCGCGACCGCCGCTGCGGTCATGACCTCGAGCAAGCCGGCCGCGTCCGAGATCGTTGTCGGCTCCGCCGGCGCCAGCGCGTTCGGAGAGCAGGTCAAGGGTCTCGTCAAGTCCGGCCCTCTGCCCTATGTCGTCGCGCCTCCCGGCGGATCGGCTTCGGCCGTCGGCGTCAACCTCCCGAACCTGCTGAAGACCGGCATCCTCAATGCCTCGGCCAAGACGGGGCTGGTCGGCACGAGCGCCGGGTACGCCAAGGCCTACGCCAGCACGGCTGACGCCGTCGTCGGCAACTCGATCACGCCCGTACTGCGGGCCAAGCTCGTCACCAGCCAGTGCACCGCCAACGCCAGCGGCTTCACCGGAGGCTCCACGTTCACCGGCCTCTCGGTGCTCGGGTTCGTCAACCTGGGCGTGGCGTTCGCGCCGAACACCAAGCTGGTCGTGCCGGGCGTGGCCAGGATCGTGTTGAACGAGCAGGTCAAGAGCACGGGCTCGCTCACCGTCAACGCCGTCCACGTGACGCTGCTGAGCGCCATCCCGCTCCTCGAGCAGGACATCGTCCTCTCGCAGTCGCGCTGCACGGCGACGACCCAGACCGTGAGCAGCTCCTCGTCGAGCTCGTCCTCCTCGAGCAGCTCTTCGTCGAGCAGTTCGTCGTCGAGCTCGTCCTCGACCAGCTCGTCCACCACGTCGACGCCGACGACGCCTCCGGGCAACTGCACCGGCACCTCGCTCTTCGACCACAGCACGACGCCGGCGGGCAGCGCGGCCAACGACGGCCAGAGCACCGAGCTCGGCGTCAAGCTGACGGCCAAGGTCACGGTCAGCATCTGCGCCGTTTCGTTCTACAAGGCCGAGGGGGTGTCCGGGCTGGTCGACGTCAGGCTGTGGAGCGACGCCAACGGCACCGGCTCGCTGCTGTCGTCGGGCTCCATCCAGACCACCAGCGCGGCCGGGTGGGTGACCGTGCCCCTCAGCTCGGTGGTGCAGGTGACCGCCGGGACGAACGTCATCGCCAGCTACAACACCCCGGGTCCGTACTTCGCCACGAGCGGTAGCTGGCCGGTGGACTCGGCAGGGATCACCGCGACGGGCTCCGCCTTCATCTACGGCGCCAGCGGCACCTTCCCGAGCGAGACCTTCAACGCCAACTACTACGTCGACGTCGTCTACTACTAGGCGGCACGAGTAGGCACGAGATCGTTGAGCGGCCGTCGCCTCAGGGTGGCGGCCGCTCCGCTCGTTCTCGCTTCGCATGCCAGGGGGGCACAGCACATGACTGCACACTCGAGGGCCAGGCACCGCCGTCGCCGACCGAGCCGACCCCGCTGGCAGTGGCTCGTCGCCGCGGTCGCCCTCGGGGCGACGTTGTCGTCGGCACCGGCGCCCACCACGGCGGGCACGCTGCCGGCCGGCTTCTCGGAGGCGGTCGTCTTCTCCGGCTTGGTCAACCCGACCGCGGCCCGGTTGGCTCCCGACGGCCGGGTGTTCGTCGCCGAGAAGCGCGGCATCATCAAGGTGTTCGACAACCTGTCGGACACGACGCCCACGGTGTTCGCCGACCTGCGCACCAACGTCCACAACTTCTGGGACCGCGGCCTGCTCGGGCTCGAGCTCGACCCGGACCTGGCCACCCGACCCTACGTGTACGCCCTGTACACCCACGATGCGGCCGTCGGCGGCGTGGCGCCGCGCTGGGGCGCGCCGGGCGTCGACTCCGATCCGTGCCCCTCGCCGCCGGGAGCCACGGCTGACGGCTGCGTGGTGAGTGGCCGGCTCTCCCGTCTGCAGATCGGGTCGGGCAACGTGATGACCGGGGCGGAGAAGGTCCTGATCGAGGACTGGTGCCAGCAGTACCCCAGCCACTCGATGGGCACCCTCGCCTTCGGCGCCGACAAGGCGCTCTACGTCAGCGCCGGTGACGGCGCCAGCTTCACCTTCGTCGACTACGGGCAGAAGGGGCAGCCCTTGAACCCCTGCGGGGACCCGTCCGTCCCGGCGGGGAGTGCGCAGACGCCCCCGACGGCCGAGGGCGGTGCGCTGCGCAGCCAGGACCTTCGGACGACGGGCGACCCGACCGGCCTGGACGGCGCCATCCTCCGCGTCGACCCGGACACTGGCGCCGCACTCGGCACCAACCCGCTGGCCGCCAGCCCCGACCCGAACACCAGGCGCATCATCGCCCACGGCTTCCGCAACCCCTTCCGCATGACCTTCCGGCCCGGCACCGACGAGATCTGGGTGGGCGACGTCGGGTGGAACGACTGGGAGGAGATCGACCAGATCCCCGACGCCAACGACGGCGTGGTCGAGAACTTCGGATGGCCGTGCTACGAGGGCGGCCAGCGCCAGGCGGGCTACGACGCCGCCAACCTCAACGTGTGCGAACAGCTCTACGCGTCCGGCGGCGTGACGTCGCCGTACTTCAACTACCACCACTCCGAGAAGGTGGTGCCGGGTGAGAGCTGCCCCACTGGCGGTTCGTCGCTCGCAGGGGTCACGTACCGGTACTACGGCGGCGGCACCTACCCGCCGGAGTACGACGGAGCCCTGTTCATCGCCGACTACTCGCGCAAGTGCATCTGGGTGATGACGCCCGGCGCCAACGGCAAGCCCAACACCGGCTCCCGCCGAACGTTCGTGGCCGGCGCCGCCAACCCGGTCGACCTCCAGACCGGGCCCAACGGCGACCTCTTCTACGTCGACTTCGACGGCGGGACCATCCGGCGCATCCGCTACGGCACGTCGAGCCCGGCCGTGTGCCCCGTCGGGCAGTTCTCGGCCGAGTACTACCCGAACAAGACCCTTACCCCTCCCCTGACGGCCACGCAGTGCGAGTCGGCCATCAACTACGACTGGGGCGAGGGGGGCCCGCCCACGGGCGTCGGGGTCGACAACTTCTCCGTGCGGTGGACGGGCACGTTCGACTTCGCGGCTGCGACGTACACCTTCACCACCCGTGCCGACGACGGGATCAGGCTGTGGTTGGACGGGAACCTGGTCATCGACAACTGGGTCGACCAGGCGGCGACCACCACGACGGCCACCAGGGTGGTGAGCGCGGGGCAGCACGTCGTGAAGGTCGAGTACTACGAGTACGGCACCCTGGCCACCGCCTCCGCCGGATGGGCCGCCGGCCCGACCGGCAACCAGGCGCCGACAGCCACCATCACCGCCCCCTCGACCTCCACCACGTGGAAGGTGGGCGACCAGATCGCATTCTCCGGCTCGGCCACCGACCCCGAGCAGGGCCAGCTGCCGGCCTCGGCCCTCACGTGGTCGGTGGTCCTCCACCACTGCCCGGACAACACGTGCCACACCCATCCCGTCCAGGACTTCCAGGGGGTGGCCAGCGGCACGTTCACCGCCCAGGACCACGAGTACCCGTCACACCTGGAGTTCCGGCTCACGGCCACCGACGCCGGAGGCCTCGCCGGCACCACGAGCGTGCTCGTCTACCCACAAACCGTGCCGCTCACCTTCCAGACCAGTCCGGCCGGCCTCCAGGTGGCGGTCGGGAGCAGCGCGGGAGCTGCACCGTTCACCCGGACGGTCATCATCGGCTCGACCAACTCGGTGAGCGCCCCCTCGCCGCAGACCCTGAATGGGGCGCAGTACGCCTTCTCGTCCTGGTCCGACGGTGGTGCCCAGACGCACTCCGTGGTGGCGGCCGCGTCGGCGAGGACCTACACGGCGACGTTCTCGGGGTCAGGCGACGTCACCGCGCCGGTGATCTCCAACGTCCGGGTCAGCCAGGTGACGCGCACGTCCGCCGTCATCACCTGGACGACCAACGAGCCGTCGACGTCGGTGGTGGACTACGGGCGGACCACGGCCCTCGGCTCCACGAGCGCAGACACCACCCTCGTCACGACCCACTCCCGGCGCCTCTCCGGGCTCTCCGGGTTCAGCACGTATTACTACCGGGTGTCGAGCCGCGACGCGGCCGGGAACAGGGCGGCATCAGCAACGTTGAGCTTCCGGACGTCGCTCCTGTGAGCGGCGCCTGATCAGCCGGCGTCGAGGGCGGCGCGCAGATCGGCGACGAGGTCACCGATCTCGTCCGGGCCTGCCCCGTCGACCAGCCGGCGCATGAGGGCGGATGCGACGATGACGCCGTCGGCCTCGGCGCACGCCTCCACGGCGTGCGCCGGTGTCGAGACGCCGAAGCCGATGAGGACGGGCTTGTCGGTGTGGGCCTTGAGCCGCTTGGCCATGATCCCGGCCGACGTGGCCAGGCTCTGGCGCTCGCCGGTGATGCCCATCACGCTCACGCCGTAGACGAAGCCCTGCGATCGCGCGCAGATGGCGGCCAGGCGGTCGTCGGGCGTGACGGGCGAGGCCAGCAGCACGGTCTCGACCCCTTCGGACGCTCCCGCCCGGGCCCACGGGTCGAGCTCCTCGAGGGGGACGTCCGGGATGATGGCGCCGGCCACGCCGTTGGAGGCCAGGGCGTGGGCGAAGCGGCGGTGCCCTCCCCGGTAGACGATGTTGTAGTAGGTCATGGCCACGAGCGGGACGCCGGCGTGGACGGCGGGGAGGGCGTCGAGGATGGCGGTGGGGGTGGCGCCCAGCTCGAGCGCCCGCTGCGACGCCTCCTGGATCGTGGGCCCGTCCATGACCGGGTCGGAGAAGGGGATGCCGACCTCGACGGCGTCGGCGCCGGCGGCGACCATGGCCTCGAGGACCTCCGTCCAGCGGGGACCGAGCCCGCCTGTCACGTAGGGGACGAGCAGCTTGGCGCCCCCGGCCCGCCGCTGGCGCAGGTGCGTCTCCAGCGGCCCGGGCCCCGGACGACTCACCCCGACCTCCCCCGCGACCGGCTCCGTGCTCATTGCGGGCCCAGCATGCGCATCACGTGCTCGGCGTCCTTGTCGCCCCTCCCCGACATGGTGACCAGGACGGTGGAGCCGGTGGGCAGCTCGTCGGTGCCCGCCGCCCGCACGACCCAGGCCACCGCGTGGGCCGGCTCGAGGGCGGGGATGATGCCCTCGGTGGTGGCCAGCAGCCCGAGGGCGTCGAGCACCTCGGCGTCGGCGGCCGGGACGTAGCGGGCCCGACCGACGTCGGCCAGGTGGGCGTGCTCGGGACCGACCCCGGGGTAGTCGAGCCCGGCCGACACCGAGTGCGCTTCCAGCACCTGGCCGTGCTCGTCCTGGAGGAGCTGCGACAGCGAGCCGTGCACCACGCCCGGGATCCCCCGGCCCACGGCCGCGCCGCCGGCCGGCTCCACCCCGATCAGGTGCGCTGCGGTATCGACGAACCCGGCGAAGGTCCCGGCCGCGTTCGAGCCCCCGCCGACGCACGCCACCACGTAGTCGGGATCAGGACCGCCGAGGAGTGCCCGGCACTGGTCGCGCGCCTCGTCCCCGATGACCCGCTGCAGCTCGCGGATCATCCACGGGTAGGGATGGGGGCCGGTGACCGACCCGAGGAGGTAGTGGGTGGTCTCGACAGACGACACCCAGTCGCGGAACGCCTCGTTGATGGCGTCCTTGAGCGTGCGGCTCCCCGACCCCACCGGCACCACGTCGGCGCCCAGCAGCCGCATGCGGAACACGTTGAGCGCCTGGCGCTCCACGTCCACCTCGCCCATGTAGATCACGCACTCGAAGCCGAACATGGCGGCCGCGGTGGCGGTGGCGACGCCGTGCTGGCCGGCGCCGGTCTCGGCGACCACCCGCGTCTTGCCCATGCGGCGGGTGAGCAGGGCCTGGCCGATCACGTTGTTGATCTTGTGTGAGCCGGTGTGGGTGAGGTCCTCCCGCTTGAGGAGCACCCGCACGCCCAGGCGCTCGGACAGTCGCCGGCACTCGGTGACCGGTGTGGGGCGGCCGTTCGACCGCAGGATGCCGAGGTACTCGTCGTGGAAGGCGGGGTCGGCCCACGCCGAGCGGAACGCCGACTCGAGCTCCTGGCAGGCCGGCACCAGCGCCTCGGGGACGAAGCGGCCGCCGAACCGGCCGAAGCGCCCCTCCGGCGTGGGCTCTCGCATGAGGGGCGAGGTGCCCGTCGCCGCCATCAGTCCACCACGTCCCAGTCGAACGGCCCGTCGCCGTCACCACCCCCGTCGTACACGGCCGGAGCGGCGGCCTTGGCTGCGGCCACGAACCGCTGCAGCTGTACGGCGTCCTTCCGCCCGGGCTCGGCCTCCACGCCGGTGCACACGTCGACCCCCCACGGCCGGGCCTGGGCGATGGCGTCGGCCACGTTGGTCGGGGTGAGCCCGCCGGCCAGGAGCAGCCGCGACCCGGGCGGCACCCCGTCGACCAGCGACCAGTCGAAGACCTGGCCCGAACCGGGCGACGGCGCGTCGAGCATCACGACCTGGGCGCCGTACTCGGCCGCCCGGCGTATGGCGCTGCTGCCGGCCGGGAAGGCGTTGATGACGAGGGGCACCCGGTCGACGACGAACCGGACCTGCTCGGGTGTCTCCCGTCCGTGCAGCTGCGCAGCCTTGAGGCCGATGCCGTTCACGATCTTCACGACCTGCTCGGCCGCCTCGTCGCGGAACACGCCCACGGTGACGACCTCGGGCGGCAGGCGGTTGACGATCTGGCGGACCACGTTGGCCGAGACCTGGCGGGGTGACGGGGCGAAGATGAAGCCCACGCCGTCGGCGCCCATGGCCACGGCCAGGAGGGCGTCCTCCTCGCTTGTGGTCCCGCACACCTTCACGAACACGGGGCCGCCGATCGCAGCGCCTCGACGGCGGCGGCCGGGTCGCCGCTGGTGACGAGCGACTCCCCCACCAGAACGGCGTGGTACCCGGCGTCGGCCAGCCGGGCCGCGTCCTCCGGCCCGGTGATGCCCGATTCGGCCACCCGCACGACGTGTGCCGGGATGGCCCTGGCCACGCGTACGGCCCGACCGGTGTCCACCTCGAAGGTGGCGAGGTCCCGCTGGTTGACCCCGATGAGGGTGGCGCCGGCCGCCAGCGCCCGCTCGACCTCGGCCTCGTCGTGCACCTCGACCAGTACGTCCAGCTCGAGCTCGGTCGCCAGGCCCGAGAACGCGGCCAGCTCGGCGTCGGTGAGGGCGGCCACGATGAGGAGTACGGCGTCGGCGCCGATGAGCCGGGCATCGCACACGTCGCGCTCCGACACGGTGAAGTCCTTGCGCAACACGGGGAGATCGACCGCCGCCCGGGCCTCGCCCAGGTCGACGGCCGATCCACCGAAGAACTCGGCGTCGGTGAGCACGGACAGGCAGGAGGCCCCGCCCTCGGCGTAGGCGCGGGCCAGCATCCCGGGGACCAGCTCGGGCGCCAGGTCCCCCTTCGAGGGCGACCGCCGCTTGATCTCGGCGATCACGGCCACGTGGCCGTTCCCGCCGGCGGCGGCCAGGGCCTCCCGGAAGGGGCGGGTGGGCGGCTCGAGGCGGGCCGTGTCGACCAGCCCGTCGAGCGGGCGGGCGTCGGCCGCGGCCGAGGCGCGGTGGGCGTCGAGGATGGTGTCGAGGTGGGTGCCCACGCCGGGCCAGCGTACCGGCGCGCCCCGCGGGCCCGGCCGAGAGCCCGGTCGAGCGCCGTCGGGTCACGGCTTGCGCGTCGTGGTCGGGGTTCCCGGCCGCGTCGTGGTCGTCGTCGTCGCCGGCCGCGTGGTGGGCGTGGTCGTCGCCCCCGGGACGGTGGTGGCAGCCGGCGCCGTGGTCGTCGTGGTGGGCGGAGGGGCGCAGGCCGGAAGGGCCAGCGCGAACTGCTCGCTCCCGTTCACGACCAGGCCGAGCGATTGCACGCCGACGCCGTTGCAGATCAGTTCCCACTGGGCTCGGCCGGTGCCGTCGAGCACGGTCGGGTTCGCCCCCCCGACGGTCCATCCCGCCCCTCCGGTGACGGAGACCGTGGCCCCGGCCAGAGGCACGCCCTGCACGATCCCGCCGGCGTCGACCGCGCGCGAGCTGACCTGGAGCACGAGGTTGGTGGTCTGGCCCACCATCGGCGGGTTGGGCGCCACCGAGGGCTGCGGCGTGGTGCCGAAGTGGCGCTCGAGCTTCAGCTCCACCGGGTAGGTCTCGGTGGCGCCGACGAAGAAGAAGGCAGGCGTCGTCTGGGCGATGTCGGGAGCCCGCCACGCCCGCACGCGGTAGCTGCCGCCCAGCACGTTCTGGGCCGACCACGTGCCGTCGGCGGCCGAGGCCACGTCGATGCTGGCGGAGGACTTGCCGACGAGGCGCTCGACGTGGACGGTGGCACTCGGGACAGGGGTGCCGTCGGGAGCGAGCACGGTGCCCTTGATCGTGGCCGTGCCGGGCCCCAGGACGACGGTGGTCGTCGTCGTTCGCCCGGCGGCCACCGCGGGCAGGGCCACGCCCGTGAAGTCGGGCGGGGCCGTGGTGGACGGACGCGCCGAGGTGCTCGGCGGCGGCGGCAGGGGGTCGACGCTGACCGCGCCGCCCGAGCACGAGGCCGTCACCACGACGGC
>DATAIT010000067.1 GCA_036262515.1 Acidimicrobiales bacterium
CACGCTTTCGCTCCTCAGCGTCAGTGCCGGCCCAGACCACCGCCTTCGCCACCGGTGTTCCTCCTGATATCTGCGCATTTCACCGCTACACCAGGAATTCCGTGGTCCCCTACCGGACTCTAGCCATAGCAGTATCGAGTGCCATCTCCAGGTTAAGCCTGAAGTTTTCACACCCGACTTGCCAAGCCGCCTACGAGCTCTTTACGCCCAATAAATCCGGACAACGCTTGCCCCCTACGTATTACCGCGGCTGCTGGCACGTAGTTGGCCGGGGCTTCTTCTGCAGGTACCGTCATTTTCGTTCCTGCTGAAAGGGGTTTACAACCCGAAGGCATTCATCCCCCACGCGGCGTTGCTGCGTCAGGCTTTCGCCCATTGCGCAAGATTCCCCACTGCTGCCTCCCGTAGGAGTCTGGGCCGTGTCTCAGTCCCAGTGTGGCTGGTCGTCCTCTCAGACCAGCTACCCGTCGAAGCCTTGGTGGGCCGTTACCCCGCCAACAAGCTGATAGGCCGCGAGCCCCTCCCGAAGCGATGAATCTTTCCTCATCGAGCCAGGTGACTCGGTGAGGGCATCCGGTATTAGCACCGGTTTCCCGGTGTTATCCCAGACTTCGGGGCAGGTTGCTCACGTGTTACTCACCCGTTCGCCGCTAGGTCTTCACCGGTATTGCTACCGGATGGACCCCGCTCGACTTGCATGTGTTAAGCACGCCGCCAGCGTTCGTCCTGAGCCAGGATCAAACTCTCCATCGAGATCGATGGGAGGCGAACCTCCCGTTGATCTGGAGAGCCGGCCTCGAGCATCACTCTGCTGTCGGCCGACTGGCACCAAAACGGACGTTGTCCGTTGTCAGTGCATTGACGTTGCGATCATTCGCATGATCGCCCGCACTGGCTTTTGGCTTTCCTCTGTTCCGTTTTCAAGGAGCACACCGCGGAGCGCACGCGCCACCCATGGGGCGACGGAGGTACGGGGTTCCGCTGGCCGAGGGCCACGCCGACGATCCGGCGCACTACCTCGACGCTCGACTGCATCCACCCCGGATCGGACTGCATCCTGGGCGGCTTGTAACTGTAGCACCTCAGCGGTAGGTGTCAAACCCCTCGACCGGCCATGCCACTCTGCCGATCTTCCGTGAGGAACGATGAGAGTCTTGCACAGATCCACCGCACCGGTCGGCGCCGTCCTCCTGGCCCTGCTCGCGGGCGCCTGCTCGTGGTCGACGCCGTCGCTCGACACCACCAAGCCGCCCCCGCTGGCCGAGTCCTCGCGCATCGTGGCCGCCGACGGGACCGTGATCACGGCCCTGCACGGCGAGGAGAACCGGGAGACGGTGCCGCTCGACCGGATCCCCAAGACCCTGCGCGACGCCGTGGTGGCCATCGAGGACGAGCGCTTCTGGGACCACAGGGGGGTCGACGCCCGGTCGGTCCTGCGGGCCGTCTACGCCAACGCAACCGAGGGCAAGGTCGTCGAAGGCGGCTCCACCATCACCCAGCAGTACGTGAAGAACGAGCTGGTCGGTCCCGACCGCACGGTGCGCCGCAAGCTCCGCGAGGCGGCCCTCGCCTACGAGGTGGAGCGGCGCTACACCAAGGAGCGCATCCTCGAGCTGTACCTCAACACCATCTACTTCGGCAACGGCGCCTACGGCGTCCAGGCGGCGGCGGTGGAGTACTTCGGGCACGGTGTCGAGTCGATGACGCTCGCCCAGTCCGCCCTCCTCGCCGGGCTGATCCGGTCCCCGAACCGGGCGGATCCCTACCAGCAGCCCGACGTCGCCCGCGCCCGCCGCCAGGTCGTGCTCGACAAGATGGTCTCGCTCGGCTGGACCACGCCGGACGAGGCGCGGGTGGCGGCCATCGAGGGACTGGTCACCGCCGCACCCGCCGACGAGCGCTACCCGGCGGCGCACTTCGTGGAGCGGGTCAAGCGTTTCCTGCTCGACGACCCCCGCTTCGGGCCCACGCCGGCCGCCCGCCGTGACCTCCTGCTCCGCGGTGGGCTCCGCATCACCACGACACTCGACCTGAAGGCACAGGCCCAGGCGGAGCGTGCCGTCGCCAAGGTGCTCTCCTCGCCCGACACCGACCCCTCGGCCGCCGTCGTGTCGATCGAACCGGGCACCGGCTACGTGCGGGCTTTGGTCGGCGGGCGCGACTTCTTCGGGCCGGCGCCGGAAGCCAAGTTCGACCTGGCGTCCCAGGGCCGGCGGCCGGCCGGATCGGCGTTCAAACCGTTCGTGCTGGCCGCCGCCCTCGATCAGGGCGTTCCCGTGACCAAGTTCTACGACGCACCAGGGAGCCTCACCATCCCGCTCGCCAAGGAGCCGTGGGAGGTGTCGAACTACGAGGGCCAGGGTGGCGGTCGGATGAGCCTGGTGGACGCCACCATCCGATCGGTCAACACGGTGTACGCCCAGCTCATCCTCGACGTCGGGCCGGCCAAGGCGGTGGCGCTGGCAGCCAAGCTCGGGATCACCTCGCCGCTGCTGCCGTACCCGTCGGCCGTGCTGGGCACGAACGACGTCACACCGCTCGAGATGGCGTCGGCCTACGGGACGTTCGCCAACCGGGGCATCGCCGTGCCCCCCGTCTTCGTCACCAAGGTCGTCGGCAGCGACGGCCGCGTGATCTTCGAGCACCAGCACTCGCAGAAGCGCGTGCTCGAGCAGGCGAACGTGGACACCGAGATCGACGTGCTGCGCCAGGTGGTCGAGCGGGGAACGGGGGTGGCCGCCAAGATCGGCCGGCCGGTGGCGGGCAAGACGGGGACGGGCCAGGAGTGGCGCGACGCCTGGTTCGTGGGGTTCACCCCCGATCTGGTCACGTCCGTATGGGTCGGGTTCCCCGATCGCCAGCGCTCGATGAAGCCCCCCGACACCCGCATCCTCGTCACCGGGGGGTCGTGGCCGGGCCAGATCTGGCAGCTGTACATGTCGGCGGTCCTGGCCGACGTGCCGGTCACCGATTTCGCTCCGCCACCGGCGCCGGTCGACGGCACCGCCGACGCGCCGGTGCTCCAGCGGGTCACGACGGTGATCGGCCTCCCCGCCGGCGAGGCCGAGCAGGCGTTGGCACGCGACGGGTTCTTGGCCTCCCGCCGGCCCACGCCCAGCGCCGACTACCCACCGGGCTACGTCGTGGGCGAGCTCCCCGACGCCGGGCTGCTCGCCCCTGCCGCCTCCTCGGTCGTCCTCCTCGTGAGCACGGGACCGGCCACCGCCGTGCTGCCCGACGTCCTCGACCGCACCGCCGACGAGGCGCGCCGGGCCATCGAGACCGCCGGCCTGGTGGCCAGCGTCGTCGTGCAGGCCGAACCGAGGAGCGCAGGAGCGGACAGCCGAGCCGGGAAGGTGTGGAAGCAGGCGCCCGCCCTTGGGGCCCTCGTCGATCGGGGCGACACCGTCACCGTGTACGTGAACCCGCCACCCGTCGTTCCGCCGCCGACGGCACCGCCGCCGACGGGGTACGCCCCCGGCTTCACCCCGACGACGGTTCGCTGACCCACTCGTCCAGGGAGGGCGCCCGCCTCAGTGGAGGAGCGCCGCACTCGGTGGCGGCACCGGCGGCCGCGATCGCGACAGGTTCGGATCGCCGGGCACGTACCACCGCCACGGATGTTCGGCGCCGGCCACCAGGCCCACCCGGCAGCTGTTGCCCGGGACGTCCGGCGGCGACGTGCCGTCGTCGGCGATCGTGACCCCACGATCGGCCGTGACGAGATCGGCGCCGTCGTGCGCGTTGGTGATCCCGAGCGCCTGACAGAGCCGCCCCGGACCGGCGCACAGCTCACGGTCGCGCCTGGCCCCGCGGGCGATCCGCATCTCGTCGATGCCGGCCAGTGGAGCGAGCGCCCGTAGGAGCACCGCCACCCCCTCGTCCTCGCGCCCGCACACCGCGTTGGCGCACCAGTGCATCCCATAGGAGAGGTACACGTAGAGCAGACCCGGGGCCCCGAACATGGTGGCGTTGCGGGGGGTGCGACCGCGGTAGGCGTGGCTTCCCGCGTCCTCCGACCCGCAGTACGCCTCGACCTCCACGATGCGCCCGGAGCGCCCGCCGTGGACCAGCACCTTGTTCAACAGCTCAGGGGCGACGAGGCGGGGATCGCGGCGGTAGAAGCGACGCGGCAGGGTCCGCACGGGGGCGTGGGGGCTATCGGGCCGGGCGGGCCAGCCGCTCGGTGTCGCCCGCCAGGCGCAGACGGAAGCGCTTGAGCTGGTCTGCCACCGGTGCAGGACCGGCCCCCCCGGGCGTGGTTCGGCGGACGACGGCCGCTCCCGGCTCCAGGAGGAACAGCGCGTCGGTCCCGAGATCGGGGTGCGCCTCGACCAGTTCCGGAAGGGGCACTCGCCGCTCGATGCACGACCGGACCAGGCTCCCCACGATCTTGTGGGCCTCCCGGAACGGCATGCCCCGCTCCACCAGCCACTCGGCCAGATCGACCGCGGAGGACGCGCTGTTGTCGGCCGCCTCCTGCATGCGGTCGAGGTCGAAGTGCGCCGATCCGATGAGGCCGGTCATGGCCGCCAACCCGAGGCCAATCTGGTCGATGGCGTCGAACAACGGCTCCTTGTCCTCCTGGAGGTCCCGGTTGTAGGACAGCGGCAGCCCTTTGAGGGTGGCCAGGATGCCGGTGAGGTGGCCGATCAGGCGCCCGGACTTGGCCCGGACGAGCTCGGCGATGTCGGGGTTCTTCTTCTGGGGCAGCATCGAGCTTCCGGTCGCGTAGGCGTCGTCGAGATGGAGGAAGCCGAACTCCTCGCTCGACCACAGCACGACCTCCTCGCCCATCCGCGACAGGTGGACGCCCAGCAGCGCGAGGTCGAAGAGAGCTTCGGCCACGAAGTCCCGGTCGCTCACGGCGTCGAGCGAGTTCTCGAATCGCGACGCGAACTCCAGCTTCTCGGCGACCCAGTCGGGCACCAGGTTGAGCGACGACCCGGCCAGGGCGCCGGCCCCCAGCGGGGAGACGTCGAGGCGCTCGACGGTGGCGAGGAGGCGGTCGACGTCGCGCGCCAGCGCCCACCCGTGCGCCAGCAGGTGATGGGCGAGAAGGACGGGCTGCGCCCGCTGGAGGTGCGTGTAGCCCGGGAGATAGGAGTCGCCGGCCGCGTCGGCGCGCTCGAGCAGCACACCCTGGAGCTGCAGGACCGTCCCGGCCACCGCCTTCAGCTCCCGGCGGGCGAACAGACGCAGGGCAGTGGCGACCTGGTCGTTCCTGCTGCGCCCGGTGTGCAGCTTGGCTCCGACGTCGCCCGCGATCTCGGTGACGCGCCGTTCGATGGCGGTGTGCACGTCCTCGTCGGTGGGGGCGAAGGCGAAGCTTCCGTCCCTCAACTCGTGGCCGACGCGGGCCAGCGCGGTGAGCAGGATGCTGACCTCTGCGCTCTCGAGGATCCCGGCCCTGCCCAGGCCTTCGACGTGGGCCCGCGAGCCGGCGATGTCGTCGGCGGCCAGGCGGCGGTCGAAGGACAGGCTGGCGGTGAACGCCAGCAGCTCCGGGGCCGGCGTCGACTGGAGCCGGCCGTCCCAGAGCCTCACCGGCCCTCGTCCCTGCGGACCTGGCGGTTGGCCCACGTTTCGATGCCGAGACCCCACAGGCGGACGAAGCCCTCGGCGTCCTCGTGACGGAACTTGTCGGCCGCCTCGTAGGTGGCGAGGCCGTAGTCGTACAGGCCGACGTCGCTGCGCCGGCCGGCCACGATGCAACGCCCGGGGACCTCGCAGCGCAACCGCACCTCGCCGGTCACGAAGCGCTGGCTCTCGGCCACGAAGGCGTCGAGGGCCTGCTTGAGCGGAGAGAACCACAGCCCGTCGTAGACCAGCTCGGCGTAGCGGGGCTCGAGGCGGGCCTTCTCGTGGGCCAGGTCGCGCTCGAGGGTGAGATCCTCCAGGTCGGCGTGGGCCATGAGCAGCGCCAGCGACCCGGGGCACTCGTAGATCTCGCGACTCTTGATGCCGACCCGGCGGTTCTCGACCATGTCGATGCGGCCCCAGCCGTAGGACCCGACGACGGTGGTGACCTGCGCGATGAGCTCGTGCAGGGGGAGCTCGTTGCCGTCGAGGCTGACCGGAACGCCCTCCACAAACCCGATGGTGAGCTCGGTGGCCTCCACCGCGGTGGGAGTGGTGAGCTCGTACACCTCCTCGGGGGGCTGCTCCCAGGGGTCCTCGAGGATCCCGCACTCGATGGTGCGACCCCACAGGTTCTGGTCGATGGAGTACGGGCTGGCCTTGGTGACGGTGATCGGGATGTCGAAGCGGGCCGCGTACTCGATGGACTGCTCGCGTGTGAGGCCCCACTCCCGGACCGGAGCGACGATCTCGAGATCGGGGGCGAGGGCGCGGGAGGAGACCTCGAAGCGGACCTGGTCGTTGCCCTTCCCCGTACAGCCGTGGGCGATCGCCTCCGCGCCGTGTTCCCTCGCCGCCGCCACGAGGTGCTTCACGATGACGGGACGGGACAGCGACGACACCAGCGGGTACTTGCCCTCGTACTTCGCGTTGGCCCGCAGTGCGGGAACGACGAAGTCGCGGGCGTACTCCTCCATGCAGTCCACGACGACTGCCTCGACGGCTCCCGCCGCCAGGGCACGCTCACGGATGTCGTCGAAGTCGCCGCCCTGGCCGACGTCGGCGGCCACGGCGATGACCTCCATGCCCTTCTCCTCGCCCAGCCACTTCACCGCCACCGAAGTGTCGAGGCCGCCGCTGTACGCCAGCACCACTCGCTTGCCCACGTGTTCGTCTCTCTTCCCGCTGTTGGTGGTCTTGTCGTCCTCAGATGCCGGCGAGGGCGGACAGCCGCCCCGCCACTCTCGCGCCGCCCGACTTCTCGGTGGCCACGACGATCACCGTGTCGTCGCCTGCGACCGTGCCGATGATCTCCTCCAGGCCTGCTCGATCGAGCGCCGAGCCCACCACGTGGGCCGAGCCGGGCGGGGTGCGCAGGACGACGATGTTGCCCGAGTGGGCCACCTCGCCCACCCATTCGCCGAGCACACGCCGCAGGTGGTCCTCGGGGGCCAGGCGGTTCCTGGCCAGCTCGGGGATGGCGTACACCGTCTCGCCGCCAGGCACCCGCACCTTGACCGCTCCGAGGTCGTCGAGGTCGCGCGACACCGTCGCCTGGGTGGCGACCACGCCGTGGTCGGCGAGAAGCTCGACGAGCTGGGCCTGGCTGGTCACGGCATGTCGTTCGAGGAGCGCGGCGATGCGGTGCTGGCGCTGGGTCTTGGTGGAGGTCACCGCGTGTCCCGCCGATCCGAGAGCAGGAACAGCAGAAGGCCCCGCATGGCATGCATGCGGTTCTCGGCCTGCTGCCACACCACGCTGGCCGGACTGTCCAGTACACCGGCGCTCACCTCTTCGCCGCGGTGGGCGGGCAGGCAGTGCAGGAACGTTGCCCCTGCGTTGGCGCGCGCCATGAGCTGCTCGTCGACCGTGAAGCCCTCGAAGGCGCGGCGCCGGCGCCCGGCGTCGTCCTCTTGGCCCATGGACGCCCACACGTCCGTGTACAGCGCATCGGCCCCCTCAGCAGCCTCCTCGGGCCGGGTGGCGACCAGCACGTCGCCGCCCAGCGCCGTCGCCCGCTCGACCACCTCGGCCGGAAGGCTGAAGCCGGCCGGCGTCGCCACGTGGGCTCGCACGCCGGCGAGGGCGGCGGCCAGCACGAGCGAACGGCACACGTTGTTGCCATCGCCGACATAGGCGATGGTGCGCCCCGCCATCGTGCCCCACACCTGGCGGAGGGTGAGAAGGTCGGCGAGGGCCTGGCAGGGGTGACTGTCGTCGGAGAGCAGGTTCACCACGGGCACGCTGGCGGCCTCGGCCAGGCGGGCCAGCTTGGCGTGCTCGAACACCCGGGCACCGATGGCGGCGTGGTACCGGCTGAGCACCCTCGCCGCATCGGCAGCCGGCTCTCGCACGTCGACGTCGACTTCCTCGGCCCGCAGGGCGACGGGGTGCCCGCCGAGCTGCACCACCGCCATCTCGGTGGCGTTGCGGGTGCGCAGCGAGGGCTTCTCGAACAGCAGGGCCACGCCCCTCCCGGCCAGCACGGGCGGCGGGTCGGTCTGCTCGGCCAGGTCGAGCACGGTGGAGAGCTCGGCCGGCGACAGGTCGTCGACTTCGAGGAAGTGGCGGGGAGCGGTCATCTGCGCGCCATCCCTTCGGCGCGGCGCGCAGGTTGCCCGATGGGCCGCCATCTCTGGCGGGTCATGCCGGGCCGCCGGCCAGAACGGCGGTCAGGATGGCGAGCGCCTCGTCGATCTCCTCGTCCGTCACCAGGAGCGACGGCTCGAAACGAAGGGCCGAACCGGTGACGGGGTTGACCACCAGGCCGGCCGCGAGGGCAGCCGACGCCACCGCGCCGGCCGTGCCGGCCGCCTCCAGCTCGGCGGCGAGGAGGAGCCCCGTCCCCCGGACGGTGGCGACACCGGCCACTGCGGCGAGGCCCTTGGCCAGGCGCTCGCCGGCCTCGCTCGCCCGCGCCGGAACGTCGAGTCGCTCCATCTCCGCCAGCACGGCCCGCGCCGCGGCAGCGGCGAGCGGCTGGCCGCCGAGCGTGGTGCCATGGTCCCCGGGGACGAACACGTCGGCCACGTCGGCCCGGGCCCAGCAGGCTCCGATGGGCACACCGTTCCCCAGAGCCTTGGCCACGGTCACCACGTCGGGCTGGACGCCGGGGTGCTGGAAGCCGAACCACCGCCCGGTGCGGCCGAGGCCGGTCTGCACCTCGTCGACGATCAGCAGGAGGCTGCGCTCGTCGCACAGGCGGCGCACGTCCGCCAGGTAGGACGGATCCGGCACCTGCACACCGCCCTCGCCCTGTATCGGCTCGAGGAGGACCGCCACCACATCGGGCGCCACGGCGGCCTCCAGCGCGGACACGTCGGACCACGCCACGTGCCGGAACCCCTCGGGCAGGGGCTGGAACGCCTCGTGCTTGGCCGGTTGGCCGGTGGCGTGCAGCGTGGCCAGCGTGCGGCCGTGGAAGGACCCGTAGGCGCTCAGCACGACGTGTCGGCCGCGGCCGCCCCACTTGCGGGCCAGCTTGATGGCGCACTCGTTGGCCTCGGCCCCGGAATTGGCGAAGAAGACCTTTCCCGGTGGCCCGCCGACGAGGCGGTCCAAGGTGGCGGCCACCTCGGGCCCGGGCGTGGTGCCGTACAGGTTCGAGACGTGGAGCAGCGTGCGGGCCTGCTCGGCGATGGCGTCGGCCACGACCGGATTGGCGTGCCCGAGCGACGTCACGCCGATGCCCGAGAGGAAGTCGAGGTACCGGTTCCCGGCGTCGTCCCACAGCACGGTGCCCGAGCCGCGGACGAAGGTGACGGCGTGGGGTGGGTAGTTCGGCATCAGCACCGAGGGGTACGAGGTCACGACGGACCGCCTCCCGAGGTCGAGGTCACGGGCTCACCATGGTGCCGACGCCGTGGTGCGTGAAGACCTCGAGGAGCAGGGCATGGGGCGCCCGGCCGTCGAGGATGTGGGCGTGGCCGACACCCCCGCGCACGGCGTGGACGCACGAGGTGACCTTGGGGATCATCCCGGCCACTACCGAACCGTCGGCGAGCATGGCGTCGAGGTCGGAGGCGGACACCGAGCTGAGCAGCGAGTCGGCGTCGGCGACGTCCTTGCGCAGTCCCTCGACGTTGGTGAGGTACACGAGCTTCTCCGCCTTCAGCGCCTCGGCGATGGCGCCGGCGGCCGTGTCGGCGTTGATGTTGTACGCCTGGCCGTCACTGTCGGAGCCGATGGTGGCGATCACCGGGATCAGCTCCTCGGCCACCAGGCGCTCGATGATCGACGCGTTGACCGACTCCACGTCGCCCACGAACCCCAGCTCCGGTGACCGGGCGGAGGCCGTGATGAGACCGGCGTCCTCCCCCGAGAGGCCGACCGCCAGCGGGCCGTGGACGTTGATCGCCGACACGATGTCGCGGTTGACCTTGCCCACCAGCACCATGCGGGCGATGTCGAGGGTGTCGGCGTCGGTGACGCGCAGGCCCTCTTTGAACTCGGGCACCTTGCCCAAGCGGGTCATGAGCTCACCGATCTGCGGTCCGCCGCCGTGCACGACCACGGTGTGCATCCCGACCGAGCGCATCAGGGCCACGTCCTGCGCGAAACCGGCCAGCGCGGCGTCGTCGCCGATGGCGTTGCCCCCGTACTTGACGACCACCACCTTCCCCCAGAAGCGGCGGATGTAGGGCAGGGCCTCGGCCAGGACGGCAGCCTTCTCCTCGGGGGTCACGAGGTCGTCATGTTCTCGTCGACGTACGCGTGCGTGAGGTCCGCGGCGACCACCTCCGCCGATCCCGCGCCGATGCCGAGATCGGCGCCGACCAGGATGTCGCGGCCGGCCATGTGGGCAGCCAGGGCGACCACGTCGTGGTCGCAGGCGACACCCGCGCGGCAGACCTCCACGCCGCCGTAGGACACCGACACCAGGTCGGGATCGAAGCCGACGCCGGCCGATCCGAGCTCACTCACCACGCGGCCCCAGTACGGGTCGGCCCCGTAGAGCGAGCACTTCACCAGCACGCTCTCCCCGACCTTCCGGGCGGCCACCGCCGCCTCGTCGTCGCTCCGGGCGCCGGTGACCCGGATCCTCACCAACTTGGTGGCGCCCTCGGCGTCGCCGACCATCTGCAGGGCGAGACTGGCGCAGGCGCCGTGGACCGCATGGACGAACCGGTCGGGCTCCGGACGCCCGGCGACCCCGCTGGCCAGGAGGACGACCGTGTCATTGGTGGACGTCGCGCCGTCGACGGTGATGCGGTTGAACGAGGCGGTGACGGCCGCCGAGAGGGCCGCTCCCAGCTCGCCCGGCTCCACCTCCGCGTCCGTGGTGAGCACGGCCAGCATGGTCGCCATGTTGGGAGCGAGCATGGCGGCACCCTTGGCCATGCCGGCCACCGTCCACCCCTCCCCGGCGATCACGACCTCCTTGCGGCACGTGTCGGTGGTGAGGATGGCGTCGGCGGCGCGCCTGCCGCCGTCGCCGCTCAGCCCGTCCACCAGAGGGGCGACGCCGGCTTCGATCGGCGCCATCGG
>DATAIT010000068.1 GCA_036262515.1 Acidimicrobiales bacterium
GAGGTGCGCGCCGGGGTCCGGTCCGCACTCGGCGTCTCCGAATGCTGTGTGGTGGTGACCATGGTCGGGATCATGCGCCCGGGCAAGGGACACGCCGAACTCCTGGCCGCCACCTCCCGGGTGCGCACGTCGCCCGACGTCGAGATGGTTGTCGTCGCCGCCGGCGACGGGCCGCTGCGGACAGAGCTGGAAGCGTCCGTCCGAGTGGGAAGCCGAGTCCCGATTCGGTTCGTCGGATTCTGGGACGACGTCCCGCAACTGTTGGCGGCATCCGATGTCGTCGTGCAGCCCAGCCTCGTCGACGCGCTGCCCACCTCGTTGATCCACGCACTGGCGGCGGGGGTGCCCGCGATCGCATCAGATGTGGGCGGCATCCCGGAGATCGTCACACCGGACACCGGAATTCTCGTCCCACCTGGCGACGTCGACGCACTGGCAGCTGCGATCTCCCAGCTCGCCGCTGAGCCCGGCGCCCGCCGGCGTATGGGAGCGGCGGCACTGCGACGCTTCGATGCCGAGTTCGACGCCGAGCGCTGGATGGGCCGGCTGCGCGCCCTCTACGACGAGGTGCTGGAAGAGACCGCTCGTCCCTGAGCGCTCGCGCTAGCGATCTGCGCCATCCCTGGGAGGCAGGCCGTCACGCCGGCCGCCGTCGCACCGGCCGACGCGTGGCTCTCAAGGCGGCGGCCGCCACCACAGCGGCGACGACCAGGGACAGCACGACGTCCACCAAGGCTCGGTTCGGTCCGGTCCGGCCGGATCGGGCAAGCGCCGGCAAGGCCTGTCCGGACGACGGCGCGGGCGACGGCGCGGCGGCCAAGCCGTCGTCGGGTATCGGCGGGCTCGCGGTGCTGGCAACAGGCGCCCCGGCGTCGGGCGCCGCCTGGTCGACGGTCGGGGCCAGGGTGGGAGCGGGGACGGCCGTGGTGGAGAGTGAGCGCCCGAACCGTCGGGTGGGGCCGGCCACCGGTCTCTGGATGATGGACGAGAGCACGGTCGGCCGGGTCGTCGCCGCCGGCGTTGCCGTCCCGCTCCCGGTCGATGTGGCGGCGGTCGGAGCGGCCGTGGTACCCGTCACGGCTGGGCCGGGGCTCACGGTGTCGGGGGTCCCGCCGACCGCAGTCGTCGTCGCGGTCGTGACGCCGGTGGAGGACGGAGCCGCGGTCGTCGCGGACGTGGTAGCGGTGCTGGGCGACGTGGTGACCGTCGGACTCGTGGTGGTCGTGGGGGCCGTGGTCGTCGTCGCCGTGGGCCTCGTGTCTCTCGGCAGGTCCTTCGGTTCGGTCGTCGGTACCGCGGCGGCGGCTCCCGAGGTGTTCGTGGACACCGCGGCGAACGGCAGGACCAGCGCGATGGCGAAGGCTCCGGCCACGGTGATGCAGGAGCCGATCGATCGCCGGCCGCTACCGGTGGTCGTCCCGCCGATGTCCGTCGTAGCCGTCACTCACGCCGTCCGCAGTCTCGCCAGGAACCTGCGCGGGCGAATCTAGACGAAGGAGACCGCGCGAGGGGCTCGCGGAAGGTGTCGACGCGGGAGGAGTCCCCCGCCGGTGGCTCGCTCAACCGACCTTGGGCGGTACCAGGTCGTCAGGGACGCTCGCCAGCAACTCGAGCTCATCGGCGGTGAGCGACTCGCGTTCGAGGAGGGCGGTCGCGGCGCGATCAAGCAGCTCGCGCGCCGCGTCCAGGGCCGTCTCGGACCGCGTTCGTGCCTCCTCGATCACCCGGTCCACCTCGTCATCGATGATGCGGGCGGCGTCTTCGGAGTACGACGGCCTCCCGTCGCGGGAGGACCTGCCGAACACGCGCGGGCCCAGGCGCTCGCTCATGCCGAGGTCCGCCACCATGTGGCGGGCAAGTCTCTCGGCCCGTTCGAGATCGCTGCTGCATGCCGACGTCGTCTCCCCGAACACCAGCCGCTCGGCCGCCCACCCCCCGAGGAGCGTGGCCACCCGGTCGAGCATGCGGGAGCGGCCGACCACGACCCGATCGTGCTGATCGATCGTGGTGCAGTGCCCGAGGGTGGAGGCAGTCGGCGCAACGGTGAGCCTGTGGGGCGGGTCGGCTCCGGGCAGGGCCCGGGCCACCAGGGCGTGGCCGGCCTCGTGGTACGCCACGACCCGGCGCTCGTCGTCCGACACGATGGTGGCGCGGGACGAAACACCGAGCCGGGCCCGCTCGATGCCCTCTTCCGCGAACTGCATGGTGATCGCCGCCCGTCCGCGGCGGGCGGCCAGGAGGGCGGCCTCGTTCAGGACGTTGGCCAGGTCGGCCCCCGAGAATCCCCTGGTGAGGGCGGCCAGCTTGTCGAGGTCGACGTCGGCGCCGAGCGCCTTGCCGCGGGCGTGCAGTGCCAGGATGGCCTGCCTCCCCTGCCGGTCGGGGAGCTGCACCATGACCTGGCGGTCGAATCGGCCCGGCCGGACCAGAGCCGAGTCCAGGATGTCGGGGCGGTTCGTCGCGGCCATCACGATCAGGCCACCCCGCCCGTCGAAGCCGTCGAGCTCCACCAACAGCTGGTTGAGCGTCTGATCGCGCTCGCCGCCACTGGCGGTCATGCCCCGCGCCACGCCCAGACCGTCGAGTTCGTCGATGAAGACGATCGAGGGCGCGACGGATCGGGCCTCGGCGAACAGCTCCCGTACCCTCGACGCACCCTCGCCGACCCATACCTCGACGAACTGGCTCGCCGCCACCGAGATGAAGGCGGCATTCGCCTCGCCCGCCACGGCTCGGGCAAGCAGGGTCTTGCCGCATCCGGGCGGTCCGGACAGCAGAACCCCCCGCGGCGGCTGCGCGCCCAGGGCCGCGTACCGATCGGGATCGGCGAGGTACTGCGCGATCTCTGACAATTCGGCCACCGCCTCGTCGGCGCCGGCTACCTCGGCAAAGGTGGCGCGGTCCTCCGTGGCGTAGCGGGTGCCGATGCTCCGGCGGTGCAGCGACAGCCGCCGCTGGCGGTCAGGCTCCTCCAGGATCCGCTGCAGGGCAGCTGTCAGATCCGACTGGGCGATCGCGGGGCGGCGGGCCCGGCCCGCCAGCAGCGCACCCTCGTTGAGGACGGAGGCGAGGTCCGCTCCGGTGAGACCGATGGCCCGGTGCGCCACCTGCACGAGGTCGACACCGGGTTCCAGCTGCTTGTTTTGCGCGTGGAGCGCCAGGATGGCGCGCCTGTCGGCCTCGGTGGGCCGCTCGAGGCCGACGGTGCGGTCGAAGCGACCGGGGCGCAGCAGCGCGGGATCGAGGATGTCGGGGCGGTTGGTGGCGGCCACGACGATGATCCCCTCGGAGGTGGAGAAGCCGTCCATCTCGGCGAGGATCTGGTTCAGCGACTGCTCCTGCTCGCCGTGCGATGCCACTGTGCCGGTGACGCCCCGGGCCCGGCCGATCGAATCGAGCTCGTCGATGAAGATCAGCGCCGGCGTGTGCTCGCGAGCCTCGCGGAACAGGTCACGCACGCGTGCCGCGCCGACGCCGACGAAGACCTCGACGAAGTCCGACCCCGAGATGGAGAAGAAGCTGGCGCCCGCCTCGCCGGCCAGGGCCTTGGCCATGAGGGTCTTGCCGCAACCGGGCGGGCCGTAGAGCAGGACGCCCTTCGGCACGGTGGCGCCGAGGGCGGCGAAGCGCTCGGGATCGGCCAGGAACTCCTTGATCTCCCGCAGCTCGATCACCGCCGCGTCCTGGCCGGCCACGTCGGCGAAGGTGACCTTCGTCTCCTCGGCCCTGATCCTGCGTGCCCCGCTGCGGATGCCGAACAGGCCGCTCCCCCGGCGGTACGAGAGGATCAGGTAGATGAACAGCACCACGATGATGAGGCCGGGGAGAAGGAGGCTGGCCAACGCGGCTACGCGCTTGCCGACCTGCTGGTTGATCGTGATCGGGACGCCGTTGTCGAGCAGCAGCTGGAGAAGCTCGGCCTGCGTGCCGCGCACCAGGGGCGCGTTGTAGATGCGGAAGGGGGCCACGGGGTCCTGGCGGGCAGTTGGCGCCTTGGCCGCGAGGCCGCCGTGGTGGTCGCCGAGCGACGGATCCGCAACTTCGGTGGCATCGGCACCAGGTGCGCCGTAGGTGCCCACCACGTAGGCGTCCTCGTCCAGCACCGTGGCGTCGCGCACCCGTCCGTCGGCGACCATCTGGACGAACGTGTCGAAGCGAAGGCGGGTGCCGTCGACGTGTGGCCGCGAGTAGTCGAGCACCCAGGCGTAGATACCGATCAGGGCGATCAGGCCGAGGGCCGTGAACAGCCCGAGCCGGCTCTTCCTCGCCGCGCGCCGGCGGTTCCTGCGCGCTCGTCTACGAGGCATGCGCCTCCTCCTCGTCGGGGGCCCCGCACCGGGCCATCGCCACCACGTAAGCGGAGAGAGGGTCGCCAAGCAAGGGGATCTCCGTCGCCAGCACCTGGGCAAGACGCTCGACCGTCGCTAGGCCCGTCGGCCCCAGCTCGTACATCCGCCTGGCGGATCCATAATCCGGCATGTGCCACCACGCCGTGACGAGACCCTTCATGTCGAGCCAGCGCAGTGCCGGATAGATCCGGCCGCGACATCGCCGCTCGACTCCGAGCACGTCGAGCCTGGCCGCGAGTCCGTAGCCATGCGCAGGGCCCTCGCGCAGCATCAGCAGGAGCAAGCGCTGCATGGAGCGGCCCGGGGCGCAGAGCTCGCTCACATCATGCCCGACGACGGGAATCGACGTGCCTCTCCCCAACTGGACTCCCGGCGGCGGACTGCCTGCCACGACGAACGTTGGTTGACCGATGTCAGAGTGTCGGTCGTGGTGCGCTGCACCCCGCGACGGCTTGCTGCAGCCTGACGCCACCCATCGACCCGAGGAACGAGGCCGTGCCGAAGGCGAACACGCCGCCGTCCCGGGCGCAGAGCCAATAGCCGCTGCCGACCGGTGGGGCCGCCATCCCCACGATCGGGGAGTTGAGACGCATGGCTCCGGTCGAGCCGTGGAACACGGCGTCGCCAAACGCGAAGATGCCACCATCGGCGCCCACCAGGTGGTAGCCGGCGCCGCCCGCGCTGCGGGAGATGGCCACGATCGGCTTGGCCAGCCTCATTGCCCCGGTGCTGCCGGCGAAACGGGCACCGCCGAAGGCGAACACCCCGCCGTCGGCGGCGACCAGCCAGTAGCCGTTGCCTGTGGCCGTACGCTCCATCCCGACGATCGGCGCGTTGAGGCGCATGGCGCCGGTGGAGCCGAAGAACCGCGCGTCACCAAAGGCAAACACGCCGCCGTCGGCGGCGACCAGCCAGTAGCCCTTGCCGGTAGCGGTTCCCTTGATCGCCACGATCGGACGGGCCAAGTGCGTGCTGGCCGTCGAGCCGAGAAGATGAGCGTCGCCGAAGGCGGAGATGCCACCATCGGCGCCCACCAGCCAGTAGCCCTTCCCGGTCGGCGTGTGCTCGATGCCGACGACCGGCTGGGCCGGCCTGAGGTCGCCCACCGAGCCCAAGAAGGGCAGACCGCCGAAGTTGAAAACGCCCCCGTCCCCGCCCACCAGGGCATAGCCGGGCAGCAGCGGCAGCGCGTCGCTCGGCGTCGCCAGAACGGGGGTGGGCGTCGGGGCAGGGGTGGCGGGCGGAGCGGTGAAGGTGAACTGGCCACTGACGACCACGCTGCCACCGGCGGTCGTGACGGCGACTGGGACGGCACCCGGCGAATGGGCGGGTGCCACGGCCACGAGCGTGGTGTCGGGCGTGGCGGGGTCGGGCGTGGCGGACACCGCCGCGGCGCCGCCGAACGTGACCGCGGTGACCGACGCCAGGCCGGTGCCGGTGATGGTGACGGCGGTGCCGCCCCCGGCGGACCCGGTGGCCGGCCCGGTCAGCGTGCCGCGTGGTGTGGGCGCATACAGAACCGCGGAGGGCGCGATGGTGGAATTCTCCGACAGCGAGAAGTCGATCGAGCGCATCGCGAGGACACGGCCGCAGCGGGTGCTGCACACCGACGCCGGCCCGGACGGGAGCACGACGCTCCGGGCGTTGTTCGACTGGCCGAAGATGTTGTTCGTGTCCAGGTACAGCTGGGGCGGGTTGGCGGCGATCTGCCACTCCTGGGTCGCCGGGTCGAAGATCTCTCCGATGGTCGGGTTGTGGCCGATCGGGTCCCGGGTGACGAAGTCCTGAGTCGGCTCGTCGCCGCCGATCACCAGGACACGGCCGTCTGGCAGCGCACTGGCGGTGTGGTCGCTACGGGCGAAGATCATGTTGGCGGTGGGCGACCACGCGCCGGTTGCCGGATTCCAGATCTCAGCCGACGTGATGGGAGCGCTGAAACCGATCTGGCCACCCGTCACGAGAACCCGGCCGTCGGGCAGGAGCGTCGACGTGTGGGCGAAGCGGGCCTGTGCCATCTGGCCCGTGTCCGTCCATGTGCCGGTCGCCGGATCGAACAGCTCGGCATCCGTCGAGAACGGCCGGGGGCCGGTCTGGCCACCTCCACCGCTCACGAGCACCCGGCCATCGTTCAACAGCGTGGCGGCATGACTGTTGTGCAGGTGGTTCAGGTCGCCGGCCGCCGAGAAGGTCCCGGTGAGCGGGTCGAAGAGCTGCGACTGCGTGCCCCGCACGTCGAGCACCTTGCCGTTCTTCAGCAGCGTCGCAGTGGGGTAGCTGAAGCCGGAGACGGCCATGTTCGCGATCGGGGCCCACGTGTTCGCCTGCGGGTCGTAGAGCGCGGCGCCGTCGAAGCCGATGGCGAGCACCTTCCCGCAATTCGTGCCGCAGACCGACGCGGGGCCGGCGGGGAGGGCCGTCAGTGTCGCTCCCACGCTCCCGGCCAGGCCCGGACACGCGTCACACTTGGCGGCGGGCGTCCAGGTGTCGGTGGCAGGGTCGTAGATGTTGGCCTGATCGATGTCGACGCCCAGCACCTTGCCGCTCGGCAGCACGACGGCGCCGCTCTGCGCGCAGTCCGGATCGCAGGAGCCGGCGGGGCTGAACGTGCCCACGCCGCCGAACGCGAAGGTGGGCCCCGACGGAGACGGACCGTCCGGCGCTGTCGCCGTCACGTTCACGCCACCCATGGGATGCGCAGGGACGACCAGCTCGATCCTCTCGTTCGACACCACAGTGCATTGGCCAGGGCAGGAGATCGAGGTGCTGCCGAAGTTGACCTGGGTGACGCCGGCGAAGTCGTTGCCGCTGAGCACGGCGGGCATCCCCCCGGCCGCCGGGCCGGTGTCCGGGCTGATCTGGACCGGGTGGGGTTCGTAGAGGTAGGTGACCTGGCCCTCGGGCACGACCGGCGAGGTCCCGTACGGCGTGACGACCTGCACGTCGGCGACGGTGTGACTCGGCATGCCTGGGACGGTGATCACGAGGTCGTTGTCGCCGCTGACCAGGAGGTCGGTGCCCGGCACCCCGTCGAACGTGACGCCGGTGGCCGCCGAGAAGCCTTCGCCGAACACCCGGATCACGGTGCCCCCGGCGGGCGACGCAGTGGTCCGGTCCAACCCGTTGACCAGCACCGGCGTCACGGACAGGTACCGGCTGGCCGATGAGACGGCCGACGTGTTGCCGGTGTTGACCACGGTGACGTCCCAGTACCTCGGGCCCAGCTCGGGCGCGACCGCGGTGATCTGGCTGTCCGAGTCGACGGTGAAGCTGGTGGCCGGAACGCTTCCGGACCACGACGTGAAGAGGACCTGGTCGGCCCCCGTGAAGCCTCCGCCCGTGATCACGATCGATGCCCCGCCGGTGGCCGGGCCGTGGTCAGGCGTGAGCTGCTGCACGGCAGGCACTGCAACAGCACTCATGCCGAGGGCGCCGATGTACGAGAGGGTCGAACTGGTGAACCACATCCGCCCGTCGGAGCCGGGAGCGATGGAGTAGGGCGACGACGACGGGATGGGCAGGGCGTATTCGAGTATCACGCCGGCCGGCGTGATACTCGCCACGCGACCAATGCCGGCCTCGGTGAACCAGACGTTGCCGTCTGGACCGGCGGCGACGCCGATCGGGCCGGACTCGGGCGTGGGTGTGGCGAACTTGGTGAGCGTCCCGGTCGGGGTGACGCGCCAGATGGCGGCATCCGCGTACCCGCTGAACCACAGGTTCCCGTCCGGGCCGGCCACGATGTCGTACGGCTCCCCGTACTCGGGCAGGTCGACTTCCGGCGCAGGCATGCCGTCGGTGTCGATGGCGCCCACCATGCTGTTGCACCCGTGGGCCGTGAACCACAGCTTGCCGTCGGGGCCCGCGGTGATGCCGGTCGGCCGCTCGGAACACCCCCCGGGCTGGAACTCGCTGAGGACGCCGGCCGTCGTCATCCGGGCGACCGTGCTGTTGCTGAACTCGGTGAACCACAGGTTGCCGTCGGGGCCGACGGTGATGTCGAACGGGCTGCTGCCGGGGGTCACCGGGAACTCGGTGATGGCGCCGGCCGGCGTGATGCGGCCGATGTTGCTGCCCGAGTACTCGGTGAACCACAGGTTGCCGTCGGGCCCGGCCACGATGTTCACGGGTTGGCTGTCAGCGGTGGGGATGGAGAACTCGGTGACGACGCCGGTGGTGGTGATCCGCCCGACACGGTTCTTCGCCTCCTCCACGAACCACATGGCATCGTCCGGCCCCGGCGTGATGCCGGTCATGCCGGGATTGATCATCGGGACCTCGTACTCCGTGATCCCGTTGACCGCCGCCCCGGCGCCGTTACCGGTGGGGATGACGACCAATGCGGTCAGGGTCGCGGCCAGGAGCGGCCGGAGGAGGCGCCGACGGTCACGTGGGCGCCTCGGGCCCTGCTGGGGCGTCATGCTGCTGCGCATCGTGTCCTTCCGTGGTGGGGTTCGGCGCAGCGGGAGCCCGCGCGCGGTCGATGACATGAGGAGCTCTTCGCGACTCGACGCGGGGCTGGGGCTGGGCCGTCGCCCGGTAGGTGGCACCCGGCGTCCTGCCGGCGAGGATCAATGGCCGGTTGGCATGTTCTCTCTCGATGCGCTCCGGCGCAGGACCTGGGCGGTGAGGCCGCCGAAGAGCCCGATGAGGCCGATGCCGAGGAGGACGAGGCCGATCCGCAGCGGCGCCTCATGACGAGCCGGCTCGTCGAGCACGCCGTGCGCCGCCGCCTGCCGGTCGGGCCACGGATGCGGGAGAGCCTGTGCGGCGCCATCAGCCGTGGACGCGTCGGCGACGGAGTCCTGCGGAGCGCCCTGCTGGCCGGCGCCGGCGACGGGGGTGACGGGCACCGGGACGGCGGCGGCCACCGGCTGCGCCAGTCCGGCACTCGGGGCTCCGACGGGCGAGCGGCCCGTCGTCCTCGCGCCCGGCGTGACGACACGTGTCGTCGTCGGCGGCGTCGACGGGCCGCGGGTCGGCGCGACGACGAGGGCGCCCGCGCTCGACGGAGCCGGCTCCGCCGCCAGGGGCGCCGAGATCGGCTCCACACCGGGGACCGGGACGGCGTTCGGCGACGAGGTGGGCGATGCCTCTCCGGACGGCGGCTCGATCGTCGGGGGGATGGTCGTGGGAGAGGTCGCGGTGTCCGATGACGCCCCGGTCACGTGGAAGGTCGGCGCCGTGCTGTCGACGACCGCTCCCGTGGGGTCGATGCCCTGCACCACGACGGCGTAGAAGTCCGGTGCCTCCTCGGGGATGGTGATCGTCCGTGTCCATGCGTCGCCGGTCGCATTGGCCAGGAGCTGCCCGGTCGCCGATCCCCAACGGACCTCGGCCCGCAAGGAGCCGAACATGGTCCCTCGCACCGTGACTTCGGACTTGGTCGGCCCGGCCGTCTGGACGAGGCTCGCGAAGCAGCAACGGGGGGAGCAGGCGAACGCAGTGCTGGTGGCTACCAGGAGGACGGCTGCCACCCCGACGCCGGCGACCCACCCCCGGACCGGCCTGCGCCGCCCGGATGCCGCTCGGATGCCGCCCACTACAGGCTTCGCCGCCATGCTGCCCTCCCCGCACCCGGTCTGGCACCGTGTCGCACCAGGCACACTACGACAGATACTCCGGGCGTGCAATAGCTGTCCTCATCATGTACCTACAACAAATGTCCCGCGCCCTGTTGCTGTCGTCGTAGCGCCCGTGCGACACTCGGTTCAGGGAGCTGCGCACGGTAAGCTGGGAGGGCGATGGCAACGCGAGGGGGTGAGGGAGCCGGCGCGATCCGCAGCATCGTGCCCGTCGGCGTGCCCGAAACCCTCCGGCGCACGCTGGAGGATCTCGGGCTCAGCCCGTACGAGGCGCGCGTCCTCCTGGCCCTGCTCCGCACCGGGTCGTCCAACAGCTCCCAGCTGGCCCGCCTGTCCGAGGTGCCCCGGACGAGCACCTACGCCGTGCTGGAGTCGCTGTCGGAACGCGGTCTCGTCCATCGCGTTCCCGGCGACGGCCCCACGGTGTGGTCCACGCCCGGGTCCGACGAGGTCCTCGAACGACTGGAGACGGCCAAGCAGGCCGCCCAGGAGGAGCAGCTGCGCCAGTACCGGTTCAGAGTGGCGGAGGCGCGCCGACTGCTGGCCGAGTCCATCCCGGAGAACCCGTCCGTCTCGCTCCCGTACGTCCATTTCGTGCGGGGGGCGCCACAGGTCAAGAAGGCCTACGAGCAGCTCATCAGCGATGCCGAGACCGAAGTGGTCATGTTCAACCGCCCGCCCTACACCTGGGACCCTGGTGCCGTGAACCCGGCGGTGATCGAGATGCTCGGGCGCGGCGTCCGGACCCGAGTCCTGTACCACGCCGACCGGTGGGAGGACCCGAGCGCGGCGGGGTTCCGGGCCAGCCACGACGCCTATCACCGCGCCGGGGTCGAGCCGCGCCTGGTGGACGACCTGCCGATCAAGATGGCCGTGGCCGACCGCAAGGCGGCCCTGATCGGCATGCGGCTGCCGCTCGACGGCGTGGATCTCGAGGGAAGCTTCCCCACCAACCTGCTCATCGAGGACCCCGGCATGGCGCAGGTGCTGGCCCACGCCTTCGAACAGTTGTGGTCGCAGGGTCGACCCCTTTAGAGTCCGCGAGCTCCACCAGTCGGGCCGGCGTCCGGGGCCACGCCGGGTCACCCCTTGCGCCGGGTCTTCACGCCAGGGGCGCTCCCGCCGCTGCGACCCGGACCCGGACCGGCCAGCCGGTCCAGGTCCGCCGCCGAGAGGGCCTCGTGCTCGAGCAGCGCCACGACGATCCGGTCGAGGCTCGCCCGCTCGTCGGTGAGGATCTCGAGAGCCCTCCCGTGCGCCTCTTGGCACAGGCGCTTGATCTCCGCGTCGATGGCGTCGCCCGCCGTGGCCGAGGTGGCGCGAGGCCGCCCGTCCGGGTCGAAGTCGGTGAAGACGATCGGCCCGAGCTGGCTCATCCCGAACTCGCACACCATCCGGCGCGCCGTCTCCGTGGCCTGACGAAGGTCGTGCGACACGCCGGTCCCCGTTTCGCCGATGACGAGCTTCTCACTGGCCCATCCGGCCAGCGACACGGCCATGTTCGACATGAGCATCGATTGGGAGTTGCCCATCCGGTCGTGGGTGTCGGTGATGCTGCAACGACCGAGTGTGCGGCCACGCGGGACGATGCTGACCTTGTGCGTGAGCCCGGCACCCGGCATCCGGAGGGCCACCAGAGCATGGCCGGCCTCGTGGTACGCAAGCACCCGGCGTTCGTCCTCGGTGAGGATGGTGCCCTTCGACGCGATGCCGAGCGCGGCCCGCTCGATGCTCTCCTCGATGGCCTCCATGCCGACGACGTCCACGCCCCGGCGACTGGCCAGCAGGGCAGCCTCGTTGAGCACGTTCTGCAGATCGGCGCCCGAGAAGCCCCGGGTGAGACTGGCGACGTCGTCGAGCACGACCTCGGACCCGAGCGGCTTGTTGCGGGCGTGCACGCGCAGGATGTCGAGCCGTCCTCGGCGGTCGGGCAGCATGATCTCGATCCTGCGATCGAACCGGCCGGCCCGCACCAGCGCTGCATCGAGCATGTCGGGCCGGTTGGTGGCGGCGATCACGACCACCGGGTCACCGGCGTCGAAGCCGTCCATCTCCACCAGCAGCTGGTTGAGCGTCTGCTCCCGCTCGCCGCTTGACCCCGTGTCTAGTCTCGAGCGCTGCGACCCGACGGCGTCGATCTCGTCGATGAAGACGATGGCCGGAGCGGCCGCACGGGCCTCGGCGAACAGGTCACGCACCCGCGCCGCTCCCTCGCCGACGAACACTTCGACGAACTCGCTGCCCGACGCGGAGAGGAACGTGGCGTGCGACTCGCCGGCCACGGCGCGGGCCAGCAGGGTCTTGCCGCACCCCGGCGGTCCCGAGAGGAGGATGCCCTTCGGGGCGGAGGCGCCCAGCCGCGCGAACCGCTCGGGATTGGTGAGATGGTCCCTGACCTCGGCCAGCTCCTCGATGGCATCGTCGACGCCCGCCACGTCGGCGAACAGCACGCGCTGGTCCGGTGCATAGCGCCGGCCCACGCTCTTGGCCCGCATGGACAGCCTCCGCCACCGGTCGGGCGCGGCCTGCACCCGCGTCAGGGCCTCCTCGAGCTCCACCTGGGTGATGGCCGTCCTGCCCGCCCGCACCGCGAACAGAGCCGACTCGTTCAGGACGCTGGTGAGGTCGGCTCCGTTCAACCCGAACGCCTTTGCCGCGATGGCGCGCAGGTCCGCTTCGGGCGCCAGCACCTTGTCCCTGGCGTGCACCTCGAGGATGGCCAGGCGGGCCGCCTCGTCCGGCAGCTCGAGGCCGACGTGGCGGTCGAAGCGCCCGGGGCGCAGCAGCGCCGGATCGAGGCTGTCGGCCCGGTTCGTGGCGGCCACGACGATCACGCCGGTCGACGACGAGAACCCGTCCATCTCGGCGAGGATCTGGTTGAGGGCCTGCTCCTGCTCGCCCGAGGCGCCGATCCGGCCGGGTCCGCTCCCGACCCGCGAGTGCCCGAGGGTGTCGAGCTCGTCGATGAAGACGATGGCCGGGGTCATCGACCGGGCCTCGGCGAACAGGTCCCGCACTCTGGCCGCGCCCTGCCCGGCGAGCGTCTCCACGAACTCGCTCGCCCCTACCGACAAAAACGCGGCGTCGGCCTCGCCGGCCAACGCCCGGGCCAGCAGCGTCTTGCCGCAGCCCGGAGGCCCGAAGAGGAGCACACCTTTGGGCAACGCGGCGCCGAGGGCGGTGAAGCGGTCCGGCTCGGCCAGGAACTCCTTCACCTCCCGCAGCTCGGCGACGGCCCGGTCCTGGCCTGCGACGTCGTCGAAGGTGACCCGGTCCCTGTCCGTGAAGCGTTTGCCGATGCTGCGGTTGCTGCGGAGCGCCAGCCGCCTGCGCTCCTCGGGGGCCTCGAGGTTCCGCTGCAAGGCCTGCTCCAGCTCCGCTTGTGAGATCGACGTCTTGCGGGCCCGGGCGGCCAGCAGGGCCCCCTCGTTCATGACGTTCGCCAGGTCTGCGCCCGACAGGCCGATGGCCTTGCCCGCGACCAGCTCGAGGTCGACGTCCGGCGCGAGGACCTTGTCCTTGGCGAAGGCGGCGAGCATCGCCGCCCGCGCCGCCTCGTCGGGCAGGGACAGGCCCACCGTGCGGTCGAAGCGTCCCGGGCGCAGCAGCGCGGCGTCGAGGACGTCGGGTCGGTTGGTGGCCGCCACCACCAGGATGCCCTCGGACGGCGAGAAGCCGTCCATCTCCGAGAGGATCTGGTTGAGGGCCTGTTCCTGCTCGCCGTTGGAACCGCCCATCCCGTGGGGTCCTCCGCCGCGAGCCCGCCCGATCGAGTCGATCTCGTCGATGAATATCAGCGCCGGCGCGTTCTCGCGGGCCTCCCGGAACAGGTCGCGTACCCGCGACGCTCCGACGCCCACGTACACCTCCACGAAGTCGGAGCCGGAGATCGAGTAGAAGCTGGCGCCGGACTCGCCGGCCAGGGCGCGCGCCAGGAGGGTCTTCCCGCAGCCCGGCGGGCCGTAGAGAAGCACCCCCTTCGGCACCCTGGCACCGAGGGCGATGAACCGCTGCGGGTCGGCGAGGAACTCCTTCACCTCGGTGAGCTCGGCCACCGCCGCGTCCTGGCCGGCGACGTCGGCGAAGACGACCCTGTCGGCGTCGGCGCTGAGCTTGCGGGCTCCGCTCTTGATGCCGAACAGCCCGCTCCCGCGGCGGTAGGACAGGACGAGATAGCCGAACAGCACGACCAAGATGAGTGCGGGCAGGAGAATGGCGGCCAGGCCCGCCACCTTCTTGCCGACCTGCTGGTCGATGGTGGTGGGGATGCGCGCCGGCACGAGCACATCGGTCACCAGGGCGCCCTGGAGCCCGGCGGTGAGGGGCGCGTTGTAGCTGGCGATCGGTCCCGTCGGCGCCGCCCCCGTGCTCCCGCCCGTCACCAGTGGGTGCTGCATCCCCCCGATCGACACGCCCGGAGCGGGAGCAGGATCCTTCGGAATCGCCGAGTCCGCCTGGCGGACGTAGGTACCGACCACGAACGAGTCCTGGTCGAGGATCTTCGCCGTCTTGACGGCACCCTTCTCGATCAGGTCGATGTAGGTGTCGACGCGCAACCGGTCCCCCGTCACGTGGGGTCGTGTCAGCTCGAGGACCCCCAGGTAGGCGGCCACGAGCAGGATCACGAGGATGGTCGTCCACAATCCGATCCTGCTCTTCTTGGCCCGTTTGAACTTGCGGGCCCCCTGTGGGCGGCGCGTCGCCGTGCCGGCGGTCATCGGGCTCCTTCCCGCGGCGAGCGGACGAGGCGCACCGACCGGGAGACACCTGTCGGGAAGCGCACGAGGACAGCCGGGATCGGCAAGGATCGGCATCGATGAGCAGGCGGAGCAGGCGCGAAGGGCCCCGGCGTCTGCCTCCAGGTCTGGGACGTGAACCGCTCCTCGCCCTGCTCGCCTGCGCCGTTTTGGGGCTCGCCGCTCCCGTCCCGGAGGCCGGAGGCTCCACACCGGGGCCCGCTGCGTCGCCCGCCGTCGATCTCGTGCGCCTGCCGTTTCCCCAGGACGACGGTTCCCTCACCCCGTACACGTTCGAGCGCGGCTACGCCCTCATGACGCTCGTCTACGACACCCTGCTGTGGCGCGGCGAGGACGGCACGCCGCAGCCGCTGCTCGCTCGGGCCGTCGACACCAGCGCCGACGGCCGGACGGTCACCATCCGGCTCGCCCCGGGCGCCCGCTGGCACGACGGCGTCCCCGTCACCGCCGACGACGTCGTGTTCACGTTCGGCTTCGTCGCCGCCCACCCGCACCCCCGGTTCACCCCCGAGGTGGCGGCGGTGGAGCGGGCCGAAGCCCCCGACCCGGCCACCGTCGTCCTGACGTTGCACCACCCCTCGCAGGGCTTCGCCGATCAGCCCCTGGCCGATCTGCCGATCCTGCCCGCCCACCTGTGGCGCGACCTGCCCCCCGGGCGCCTCGCGCCCGAGGGCCTTCCGGTCGGGAGCGGCCCGTACCGCCTCGTCGAGCACCAGCCGGGGGTGCGCTACCGATTCGCGGCCGACGCCGAGTGGTTCGGCGGTCCCCCACCGGTCCGGGCGATCGAGGTACCCATCATCACCGGCGGCGGGCAGACCTTCGACGCCCTCGGCAGCCATATGGTCGACATGATCCCGCTGAGTCTCCCCAACAGCCTCGATCAACGCCAGCGGCTCCGTGGCACTCGGGTGGTGCGTGGCACCTCCTACCTGGGCACGGCGCTGATCCTCAACACCCGCCGGCCGCCGTTCGACCGGGTCGACGTGCGGCGGGCCGTCGCCGGTTCGATGGATCTGGTGAGCCTCGCCCGCTTCGTGAAGGACGTGGTTCCGGCCGACCGGGGCTTCGTCCATCCGGCCTCCCCCTGGGCGCCTGAGGGGGCCGTGGGCACTCCATCCGTGGCCGATGTCGAGGCCACGCTCGCCGGGGCCGGGCTGGCCCGGCTGGAGATCCTCGCCCCCGCCAACGACCAGGTGAAGCTGGAGGCGGCCCGCCAGGTCGCCCTCGCCCTCGCTCGGGCGGGGGTGCAGGCGACGACCAGGCCGGTCTCCCGAGACGAGCTGTCCGTCGCCCTCGGCGAGAAGGGCGGCGACCCGACCTTCGACGCTGTGATCGGCGCCATCCCGCCGCTCGCCTCTTACGACCCCGACTTCCTGCGTCCACTGTTCGGCTCGGGCGCCGGTCCGGCCGCCGCGCTGAACATCTCCGGGTACACGAGCGCCCGCTTCGACCGGTTGGCCGAGACCGTCGCCGGCACCGCCGACCCTGGAACCCGGTCGGCGGCCGTCGCCGACGAGCTCCGGCTGCTCGCCGACGACGCCCCCGCGGTGCCGCTGTTCTTCGCCGAGGGCGCCTACGTCTTCCGGCCGTCGGTGTTCGCCGGGTGGGTGTTCGTGAAGGGTTCGGGCATCCTGGACAAGCGGTCCTTCGTGGCCCCGCATCCGACCGAGGTGCAGCCGGGCGCGGCAACCGGGTCGACGTCCGGGAGCGCCGACTATCCGCTGGGCCGGGCTGCGCTCGTGCTGGTCGGCGTGGCCGCCGCCATGCTCGTGGTGGCGCTTGCGTTGCGGCGATGACGCCGGGGACGGCGGCACGGCTCCTACGGTGACGCGGGAGACGCCGCCATGCCCACCATGGGAAGGTTCAAGGTGGCGGCGGCGGTCGAGCCCAGGAACCTGGCGTCGCCGAAGGCGAAGATCCCGCCGTCGGAGGCCACCAGCCAGTAGCCGCCGCCCGTTGCCGTCGAGGCCATGCCCACGACCGGCCTGTTCAGCTTGAGGGCTCCGGTCGACCCGAGGAACCGGGCGTCGCCGAAGGCGAAGATCCCGCCGTCGGAGGCCACCAGGCGGTACCCGCCGCCCGAGGGCGTGCCGGCCATGCCGACGACCGGGCGGGCGAGCGTGATGGCGCCGGTGGAGCCGGCGAAGCGGGCGTCGCCGAAGGAGAAGACGCCGCCGTCCGATGCCACCAGCCAGTAGCCCTTGCCCGACGGCGTGGCGGAGATGCCCACGATCGGCTTGTTGAGCTTGGTGGCTCCGGTGGAGCCGTGGAACGAGGCGTCGCCGAAGGCGAAGATCCCACCGTCGGCCGCGACCAGGCGGTAGCCCAGCCCCGACGGCGTGGGTGTCATCGCCACGATCGGGGCGTTGAGCCTGAGCGCCCCCGTGGACCCGAAGAACCTGGCGTCGCCGAAGGAGAAGACGCCGCCGTCGGAGGCCACCAGCCAGTAGCCCTCACCGGACGGCGTGGTGGCCATGCCCACGATCGGCTTGTTGAGCTTGAGCGCCCCGGTGGAACCGAAGAACCTGGCCCCGCCGAAGGCGAAGACGCCGCCGTCGGAGGCCACCAGGCGGTACCCCGATTGCGCGCTGGCGGCCACACCGAGGGGAGTTGCGCCGGCCGCCGGAGCGCCGGCGACGGTCGTGGTCGTGGGCGTGGTTCCGCTTCCCGGCGCGGTGAAGGTGATGCGCGCCGCGGCCGCCGTCGGGGACGTACCGCCCTGGGTGGTGACCGTCACGTCGAAGGTTCCGGCCGAGTGGGCCGGCGCCACGGCGGTGAGCTTGGTGGCCGGGGTCAGGCGGTCCGGCGTGATGCTCGTGGCCGGGACCCCGCCGAAGCTCACGCCTGTGACCGAGGCCATGCCGGAGCCGGTGAGGGTCACCATGGCACCGCCGGCGTCGCCGGTGACAGCCGGGGTGACGCCGCTCACGGACGGGCGTGGCACGTACAGCTCGGCGGCCCTTCCGTCGTCGCCGCCGCCGACGATCAGGACGTTGCCGCAGCGCGTCCCGCACGCCGACAGGGGGCCATTGGGGAGCATCGTGGTGGTGTGGCCGGAGCGTGCGTTGAGCATGGGCACGGTGAGGGCCCACGAGTTCGTCTCCGGGGCGTAGACCTGGGCCTGCCGGTCGTAACGGCCGGTGACGTTGAGGGCGTGGCCGTTCCCGAGAGCGACCGCCGATCCCAGGAGATCGCTCTCGGCGCTCATCGGAGCGGTGGCTCTCCAGGTTCCCAGCCCGGCCGGGTCCCACGTCTCGGCCGTCGTCCTGGCGCTGTTGTACCCGCCGACGACCAGGACTCTTCCGTTCTGCAGCTGCACGGCGGGGTTGAGGTAGCGCTTGGCGAGCATCGGGCGAGTCGGCGCGAACGTGGCCGTACCGGGGTCGAAGATCTCCGCATTGCCCTGCTGCACGCCCTGCGACACTCCTCCCGCCACCAGGACCTTGCCGCACTTGTCGGCGCAGTTCCCGACTGCGGGATCGAGCACCGTCGTCGTCTGGAGGGCGACAGCGCTTCCCGGCGGACCCGTCGTCGGTGACCACGTGCCGGTCGTCGGGTCGTACAGCTCGGCCGAGTCGAGGGAGAAGTCGCCCTCCGGGGTGAAGGTGGGCCCGCAGTTGTGGAGCCGGGTGGAGCACCCGCCGGTGATGAGCACCCTGCCGCTGGGCAAGACGGCAACGCCGGCATTGACGCGTGGGACGTTGAGGTCGCCGGTCTTCGTCCAGCTGTCGTCGGCCGGGTCGTACAGGTACGCCTCCTTGGACGCGGGAGCGCTGAAGCCCCCGGGGCCGAAGCCGCCTGCCACCAGCACCTTGCCGCAGTTCGGCGCGCAGATCGCCGAGGGTCCGCTCGGCAGGAGCGCCAGCGGAGCGCGGAACACCTGCGCGGCACACCCGCCGCAGGCACTCGCCGGCGCCCACTCGCCGGTGGCCGGGTCGTAGAGCGCGGACCGGGACAAGGCCGAGACCAGCACCTTGCCGTCGGGAAGGACCACACTGCCGGCGGTGTTGGGGTCGATGGTGGACGGCGACGTGGGGATGAAGGTGCCCTCGCCGTACTGGAAGCTCGCCGCATCGGTGACGAGCGAGCTCAGGGAGCCATGGACGACGACGACGTCGACGTGGCCCACGTCGTGGGGCGGGCTCGTGGTGGTGATCCGGGTGTCGGAGTCGACGTGGAACGCAGCGGAGACGTCGCCGAAGCGCACCTCGGTCGCTCCCGTGAAGCCGGAGCCGGTGATGACGACGGGCGTGGCCACGGTGACCGGGCCCCCGGGCGGCGACACTCCCGCCACGGCGGGCGGCGTGCCCTCGACCAGCTTGGACACGAACGAGTCGCTCGCGAAGTTGCAGGTGCCGTCCTGTCCGCAGGTCCGGTCGAAGGCTTCTCCTGTGGTCGGGAATCCCGAGACCACGCTGTCGGAGTACGTGGTCCCGACGGCATAAGCGCTCCCGGCACCGTCGACGGCGACGGCGTTCCCGGTCTCGATGCTGGTGCCACCGAGATAGGTGGATGACGCCAGCGCGCCGGCCAGGTCGACCTTGG
>DATAIT010000069.1 GCA_036262515.1 Acidimicrobiales bacterium
CGGGCCCGGCCTTGACGCCCTTCTTCAGCGAGCGCACGCAGTTGTAGGCGGTGAGCACGACGCCGGCGCCGAGCATGAACGAGCCGATCGTGGAGATGAGGTTGTAGAGCGCGAGGTGGCCGACGTCGGGGTACTCGTAGATGCGCCGCGGCATGCCGTCCAGGCCGATCGAGTGCTGGATGAGGAACGTCACGTTGATGCCGAGGTACATGAGCGCGAAGGACCACTTGCCCATCGACTCGCTCAGCATCCGTCCGGTGACCTTCGGATACCAGTAGTAGATCCCGGCGAAGATCGCGAAGACCGAGCCGCCGACGAGCACGTAGTGCAGGTGGGCGACGACGAAGTACGTGTCGGTCAGCTGCCAGTCGACGGGGAAGACGGCGAGGAACACGCCCGTGATCCCGCCGATCAAGAAGACCGAGATGAAGCCGACGGCGAAGATCAGCGGCGTCTTGAACTCGACGGTCCCTCGCCACAGCGTGGCGACCCAGTTGAAGATCTTCACGCCGGTCGGGATCGCGATCAAGAACGAGCTGATCATGAAGAAGACGAGGACGATCGTCGCGCTCGGCGTCGAGAACATGTGGTGCGCCCAGACGAGCAGCGCGAGGAAGGCGATGACCACCGTCGCCGCCGCGATCGCCTTGTAGCCGAATATCGGCTTTCGCGAGAAGACCGGCAGGACCTCGGAGATGATCCCGAAGCCCGGCAGGATCATGATGTACACCTCGGGGTGGCCGAAGAACCAGAACAGGTGCTGCCACAGCAGCGGGTCGCCGCCCTGGCCCTGGTCGAAGAAGCCCGTCCCGAAGTGGCGGTCGGTCAGCAGCAGCGTCACGGCGCCCGCGATCACCGGCAGGGCCAGGATCAGCAGGATCGCGTAGACGAGCAGCGACCAGACGAACAGCGGCAGGCGGCCCCAGCCCATGCCGGGCGCGCGCATGTTCGCGATCGTCGCGTAGAAGTTGATCGAGCCCACCAGCGACGAGATGCCGGTGAGGTGGATGAGGAAGATCCACGCGTCCACGCCGGAGTTCGCGGCGAATGCCTTCGACGACAGCGGCGTGTACATCGTCCAGCCCGCCTCCGGCGGGTTGAAGAACACCGAGGCGTAGAACACGATGCCGCCGGCCAGCAGGAGCCAGTACGACAGGGCGTTCAGCTTCGGGAACGCCATGTCGCGGGCGCCGATCATCAGCGGCAGGAAGTAGTTGCCGAAGCCGGCCATGATCGGCACGACGAACAGGAAGATCATCGTCGTGCCGTGCAGCGTGAAGAGCGCGTTGTACGTCGAGGGCTATCCCCGCAGTGGACGTGGCGACGGGCGGCGGGCCGACCGCAGTGGCGTCTGCCTCGGTCCCGCCACGTCCGCCGACCACGGAGCGCCGGTTGGCTCTGGCGCTGGCCCGGGCCGAGTCGAGCCGGTTGTCCGTGGACCTGTGGTTCGGTGCCGGCCTCGGATTCTGCGTCCTCCTCGTGACACTCTTTGGCTGGTTCTGGGCGCCGGACGATGTCGCCAACCCGTGGCGCCTCGTGTTCGTCCAGTTGCCGCTGATGGCCCACCCGCTGACCGGGATGGCGGTCGTGGCCGCCCATCGCGCTGTCACCCGGGCCAGGCGGGACGGAGCCGAGGAGCTGTTCGCCAGCTGCCCGATCGCTCCGGGCACCCGGACGGCCGGGCACCTCCTCACGGCATGGCTCCCGGCTGCCGCCGTGGCCCTGTTCTGCGCGACCTACGTCGCGGTCGTCGCCGTGCGGGGCGAGTCGGTGTACGGGCCGGTGGACGGCAGGGCGCTCGGCGACGTGGTCGCCGCCGTCCTCCTCCCCGCGGGGGGCGTCGCCCTCGGGGTCGCCCTCGGCCGGTGGGCGCCGTGGCGGGCCGTCCCGATGGTCGCCGTCGCCGCCCTCGTCCCGCTGATCGCCTCCCTCGGCAACATCGGCGCACCCCACTGGAGCAACGCCCGCCAGATCTCCACCTGGCCGCAGTACCCGGCCCACGACCTCATCTTCACGATGCGGCCCGTCTGGTGGCACGCAGCGTGGCTCGCCGGCCTCACCGTCGTGGTGGCGGCCGTGGGCATGGCCCGGACGGGTGCGCGCCGCACCGTCGCCGTCGCCGTGGCGGCAGCCGTGTTCACGGCGGTGGTGGGGATCGCCGAGACCAGGTCGATCTCCCACGACGGGGCGGCCCGGATCGCCTCACTGGTCGCCGAGCCGGAGCGCCACCAGTCGTGTCGCGTGAATGGACGCGTCAGCGTCTGCGCCTACGCGGGGTACGAGGACTTCGCGGCGGCCATGATCGGCGAGGTGGCTCCGGTGATGGCGGCCGCGCCCGAGGGCGTGCCGCCCATCGTGCACCGCCAGATGTTCGACGGCGATCTCGCCGATCTCGGCCCGGAGGTGGCGCGTGCCATGGCCGGGCGGCCGGTGGGTGACCCGACGGCCGTGCCACTCGACTTCGAGCTCTTTCCGGCGACCCGAACGGCCGCCCGCCTGAGGACGGCCCTCGCCGCCGTGGGACTGCCCACCGAAGCCGGCGACGGCAGGCTGCCGGTGGTCGTGGCCGGTCAGGCTCGCGGCGTGGTTTCCCTCTGGCTGGCGGCGCGGGGCCTCGATGCCGACGGCGCCCGGAAGCTGGCCACGGCGTTCGTGCCCTGGACCCCGAACCCGGACGAACGTCCGCCGCCGAGCGTCCAGGACCGGGGTATGGCGTGGCCCGATCCCTGCCACGCCGGGCCTCCACCGGTGGCGTGGGCGCCCGAGGACCTCGCCGCGGCGAGAGCGATCCTGGGCCGGCCCGAATCGTCGGTGCGTCGCGTCATCCATGCCCAGTGGACCCGGTTCACCGGCGCGGCGGCCACGACCGACGATCTCCTGGACGCCCTCGGACTGCCTCGCGTCGGGCCGACCTCGCCGGTGATGGCCCATCCCGTGTCGTGCACGCCGTGAGCGTGACCCGCCGCGCCCCGCCACGGGATGCGGTGGTGGTCACGAGCCGCACCGTCCCCGCCGCCGTGGCGGTCCTGGCCGCCGTGACCGCTGCACCCGCCGTCGTCACGCTCGTCCGGAGCGGCCAGGACTTCACCATGGCGCTCCAGGCGGCGGCGATCGTGGCGGGGGCGGGCGCCGGGTTCGCCGCTGACGACCAGGCCGCCAACGTGCTGGCCTCGTCCCCTACGCCGCTGCTCGCCCGCCGGGCCCTGCGGGCCGCTGGCGTGGTCGTCGTGCTGGCCGGCGGGCTCTGCATCGCGCTGGCGGCGGCCTGGAGCGGCTCGGCCCGCCCCGTCGCCCTGGCCGGCCCGCTGTCGGTCCTCGCCGCGGCGGCGGGCACCTCGCTCGCGCTCGCGTCCGCAGGCGGGCCCGACGGCCCGCTCACGGCCGGGATGTCGAGCGCCATGGGCTCGGTGCTGGGCCTCCTCACCGTCAGCGCCCTGGCCGAACGGTGGACGAGGCTGCCGACAGTGGCGTCGCCGGCGTTCGACCGACGCTGGCTGGCGGTGGCCGCCGCCGGCATGCTCACCGCCCTGGTCCGCTCCCGTGACCCGGCGAGCCGCACCCTGCGCTGAGCCTCGGGCCCACCGGGCGCCGTCCTAGGCAGGATCGTCGCCGGACCAGGCCCTGTCCTCCTCGTCCCACTGCTCGTTCCGCGCTTCGACCCGGTCCTTCCAATGCTCGGCCGCCTCCTGCGATTCGTACGGCCCGAGCCGATCGTCGGCCGCGCACGCCGACGCGGCCGCCTCGGCCCGGCCGTGGCGGAGGCACCAGTACCAGCCGCCCCCCGCTGCTCCCGTCGCCATGCCGCCTCCCTCTCCCGCCGCTGGTCGCCGACGGCGCCTTTCGTCGTCGCGCCGGCGGGACGTGACGGTCGTACCCTACGGCCATGGCCGACGTCGGCGACGCGCTGTCGGCGGTGTCCGATGCCGTGCTCGGCATCGCCGGCGACCTTTCCATCGACGTCGTGCTCGAACGCCTCGTGCACGCGGCGCAGGAGCTGGCCGGAGCGCGCTACGCCGCCCTCGGTGTCCCGGACGACGAGCACGGATTCGCCCGCTTCATCACGGCCGGCATGTCCGAGGCCGAGATCGAGGCCCTCGGCCCCCTGCCTCGGACGCACGGGCTCCTGGGCGCCATGCTCACCGACCCCACGCCCTACCGGACCCCCGACATCCGGGCCGATCCGCGGTTCCGCGGTTGGTGGCCCGCAGCCCACCCGGTCATGCGCTCGTTCCTCGGCGTGCCGATCGTGTTCCGGGGCGATGTGATCGGCGCGTTCTACCTCACCGACAAGCGCGGCGAGCCGGTGTTCACGGCGGCGGACGAGGAGGTCGTGGGCGTCCTCGCCGCCCATGCCGCCGTGCTGATGGAGCATGCCCGGCTGTACGAGCAGAGCCGGGAGCTGTCCATCCTCGCCGAACGCAACCGGCTGGCTCGCGAGCTCCATGACGCCATGACCCAGACGCTGTTCAGCCTGCGTCTGTCGATGGAGGCGGCCGCCGCCCTGGTCGATGGCGACGCCAAGGCGGCGGCCGTCGAGCTCGACACGGGCCGAACCCTCATCGACGCCGCCTTCGGCGAGCTGCGCGCCCTCATCCTCGAGCTGCGTCCGCCGGCGGTCGAGGCCGACGGACTCGTCACGGCCCTCCGCAAGCACCTCGACGTGGTCGGCCGGGCTCACGGGCTGGCCGTGTCCGTCGCCGTCGCCGGCGATCCCGCCGGTGCCGACGCGCTCGCACCCGAGCAGGAGCGGGCGCTGTTCCGCATCGCCCAGGAGGCGGTGACCAACGCCGTGCGCCACGCCGCCGCCTCGACCATCGAGGTCGTCGTCGCCTTCGACGTCGGCGGGGCGTCCGTCGCCATCTGCGACGACGGAGCCGGCTTCGACCCGGCCGCCCGGTCCGTGCACTCCCGGCGCCTCGGGTTGACCTCGATGCGCGAGCGTGCCCAGGAGCTCGGCGGGCAGGTGCGCATCACCTCGGCGCCCGGCCAGGGCACGACGGTACGGGCGGAGGTTCCCGTTGCCGGCCGATGAGCCGATCCGGGTCGTGGTGGTGGACGACCACCCGGTGGTGCGCCAGGGCCTTCGCTCGTTCCTCGGCTCCCGGCAGGGGATCGAGGTGGTGGGCGAGGCGGCCGACGCCGACACGGGCGTGGCCGAGGTCGAGCGCCTGCGCCCCGACGTGGTGCTCCTCGACCTGCACATGCCGGGTGGCGGTGGCCTGACCGCCATCGGTCGGATCCGGGCATCCGGGAGCGGGCCGCCGGTGCTGGTGCTCACCAGCTTCGCCGGTGCCGACCAGGTCGTGCCCGCCGTGCGCGCCGGCGCATCGGGGTACCTGCTCAAGGACGTGGACCCCGCCGATCTCGAGGCCGCCATCCGGACCCTCCACGCCGGCGGGACCCTGCTCGATCCCGGGGTGGTCGGCGCGGTCATGGCGGAGGTGGCCGCCCCCGGCCGTTCCGATCCGCGCCTCGACGCCCTCACGCAGCGCGAGCGGGAGGTGCTCTCGGTCCTGGCCGAGGGGCTGTCCAACCGCGACATCGCGGCCCGGCTGTTCGTCTCGGAGAAGACGGTGAAGACCCACGTCGGCGCCGTTCTGGCCAAGCTCGGGGTGGCGGATCGCACCCAGGCCGCGCTCTACGCCGTCCACCACGGGCTGGTGGAGGGTGACGGTCGCGCCGGGAGCTCGGCCAGGTCGTAGGTCCTGCGACCGAGACCGAACCGGCCTGCGGCCCGATGCCGGGGGACTGCCGCGCCCGTACGTTCGGAGCATGACGAACTCGACACGCACCGCCCTCATCACCGGCGCCTCTCGCGGTCTCGGACTGGCCCTGGCACGGGACCTGGCTGCGGACGGCTGGTCCCTCGTCCTCGACGCTCGGGGCGCCGGCGCCCTCCGTGCCGTCGCCGACGAGCTGGGGTCGTCGACCTCGGTGGTGGCCATCGCCGGCGACGTCGCCGACGAGGCGCACCGTCTGGCTCTGGCCGACGCCGCCCGGCGAGCCGGGGGGATCGACGCCCTCGTGCACAACGCCAGCGACCTCGGACCGACCCCGCTGCCCCGGCTGGCCGGCTACCCCCTCGACGACCTCGGACGCGTCTATGAGGTCAACGTGCTTGCGCCCCTCCGCCTCACGCAGCTGCTGCTGCCGAGGCTCCGGCCCGGCGGCCGGGTCCTGGCGGTGACGTCCGATGCGGCGGTGGAGGCGTACGCCGGATGGGGCGGCTACGGCTCCTCGAAGGCGGCCTTGGAGGCGCTCTTCGCCGTCCTGGCCGTCGAGGAGCCCGCCTTGCGCGTGTACTCGGTCGACCCGGGCGACATGAACACCCGCATGCAGCAGGTAGCCTTCCCGGGAGAGGACGTCTCCGACCGGCCACCGCCCGAGCAGAGCGTGCCGGGCCTGCGCGTCCTTCTCGACGGCGAACTCCCCAGCGGGCGGTACGCGGCCAGGACGCTGTCGCCACCGGTGGCGGTGGCGACATGACCACGGTCCTCGACCGACCGGCCCTGGCCTTCGAGCTGCCCGAGGACCGGATCGCCTCGGGGCCGCTGGAGGCGACCGGCCGGCGCAGGGACGAGGCCCGGATGCTGGTGGCCCGGAGGTCCGCCGACGTGCTGGTGGACGCCACCGCCGCCGACCTGCCGGCGTTCCTCGACGCCGGTGACGTCCTGGTGGTCAACACGTCGGCCACGCTGCCCGCCGCCGTCCCCACCACCGACGGACGGGTGCTGCACCTGTCCACCGAGCTCCCCGGGGGACTGTGGGTCGTCGAGCTGCGGGCGCCGTGCGGCGCCGGGACCCGGCCCGGGCCGGCAACGTCGGCCGGAACCGTCGGCCTCCCCGGCGACGGTTCGGCGGGCGTCCTGTCGCCGTTCCCGGCGGATGGGAGGACCACGTCCCAGCTCTGGGTGGCGGCACTGCGGCTGCCCACCGACCTGCATGCCTACCTGGCCGAGTTCGGGCGGCCGATCCGCTACGGCTGCACCGACCAGGCGTGGCCGCTCCTCGCCTACCAGACGGTGTTCGCGGCCGTCCCGGGCAGCGCGGAGATGGCCTCGGCGTCCCGACCGTTCACGCCGGAGCTGGTCGCTGCCCTGCTCGCGGCCGGCGTGGAGCTTGCACCGGTGACGCTCCACACCGGCGTCTCGTCGCCGGAGGCCGGGGAGCCGCCGTACCCCGAGCGCTACGACGTGCCGGCGACCACCTCCCACGCGGTCAACGCCGCCCTCGCCGCCGGGCGCCGCGTCGTGGCCGTCGGCACCACGGCCGCCCGTGCCATCGAGACGGTGGCGGGTGCCGACGGCGTCGCCCATCCCGGCGCCGGGTGGACCGAGCACGTCATCACCCCGGAGCGGGGCGTCCGGGCCATCAACGGCATCCTCACGGGCTGGCACGAGTCGGAGGCCTCGCACCTCCGGCTGCTGGAGGCGGTGGCCGGGCGGCGCCTCCTCGAACGCAGTTACGCCCATGCCCTGGCCGGGGCATACCTCTGGCACGAGTTCGGCGACCTCCACCTGGTCATCCCGTAGGAGCGGCTGGCCGGGTCGGAGCGCGTGGACCCGGCGCGCCCTGTTGCTTACGATGTTGGTGTGGCACGCGGTGCGGACACGGCGCGTCCCCCCGATCGGGCGCACCGCGCCGGGCTCGCTCGGCTGCTGCTGTCCATCGCGGTGGTCAGCGGGACGGTGTACTGCGGCTTCTGGGCGGCCTGGACGTGGAAGCACCTCGACGACGAGCGGGCGTCCGCACAGGCCGGCGTACACCGCAGCGCCGAACGGGCCGTCAATGCCTTCGCCGGCTTCCTCGACGAGCAGACCGAGGCCACCCAGCACGTGGCCGCCGCCATCGACCCGGCCGCGCTGGCCCGCCCCGAGTGCAGCCTCGAGCTGCCGAACGACTGGCCGCCGGGGCCCGGCGGAACCCCCATCGGCCGCTACGACCTGGTTCGCACGGACGGCACGGTGTTGTGCACGACGGCGCGCGCGGGCAGGGTCCAGCCCGCGTATGACGACCGTGGCGCGCCGTGGTTGGCGGCGGGCTACGTGCCCGGCTCACGCACGTCGAGCTATCACGACACGGCGACCGGGCGACCGGTGTGGGCCGTGGCCGTCCCCGTGGGCTCGGGATCGCCGTCCGGCCTCCTGGCCGCCGTCGCCGACCTCCGCCCGTCCGCGACCCAGCTGCGCCAGCTCTTCGAGGACGACTCGGGCACGGAGTACCTCGTCTACGACACCGCCACCGGTGAGGTGCTGTCCCGGCCCGATGGGTCCTCGTGGCTGCCGGACCAGCCCGATGGGCGCATCGTCGACAGCGAGCCCGTGCCGACGACGACGTGGCGCCTGGCCGCCGGAGTGAAGCGCTCGGCGGCCTACGCCCAGACCTGGGCCGAGGTTCGCCGAGCCGCGTACGCCCTCGCCGCCACCATGGCCGCCCTCGCCCTTGCCACCGGGTTGGTGCACCGCCGCATCGTGCGGCCGCTCGGAGCCATCACGGCGGCGGCCCGGAACACGGCCCAGGGCGGGAGGACCACCCTCGACGAGGCCGGTCCGTCGGAGCTGGCCGAGCTGGCCAGCGCGCTGAACGACCACACCGCCAGCAGGGCGCAGAGCGACAAGCTGCTCAAGGTGGCCGCCGAGCACCTCAGCCACTCGCTGGAGCGCCTCGACGCGGTGCTGGCCAACTCGGCCGACATGGTGCTCATCGTCGACGCCGACGGGATCATCACGTTCGCCAGCCCGGCGGCTGCCGCCGTGTGCGGGCCGTCGGCCCGGCCCGGCGTCGGGTTCACGTCCCTCGTCCACCCCGACGACGCCGCGTCGGCGGCGGCGCTGCTGCGGCGGGGAGCGGCCGACGGCGACGCCAAGTCGGAGCTGCGCATGGGCGGCGCCACGGGAAGCTGGCGCCACGTCGAGATGGTGGCCCGCGACCTGCTGTCGCACGAGGCCGTGCGCGGCGTGGTGCTGAACGGGCGGGACGTCACCGACCGGCTGGCGGAAGCGGCCGAGCGGGCCGTCCTCGACGAACAGCTCCATCAGTCGCAACGCCTTGAGAGCCTCGGGGCGCTGGCCGGCGGGATCGCCCATGACTTCAAGAACCTGCTGTCGGTGATCGTGTGGACGACCGACATGGTGATCCAGCACCCGGCCGCCGCCGCGCTGGTCGACGACCTCGACGAGATCCGCTCGGCTGCGTCGCGAGGCGTCGAGCTGGCCCAGCAGCTGCTCACGTTCGCCCGGCGCGACGACGCACTTCCCGAACCCATCGACGTGGGCGTGCAGCTGGTGGCCCTGGCCGAGCTCCTCCGGCGCACGCTCGGGACGCAGGTCGAGCTGGACCTGCGCCTCGAGCCCCACCTGCCGGCGGTGCGGCTCAACCAGTCGCGCTTCGACCAGGCTGTCGTGAACCTCGCCGTCAACGCCCGTGACGCCATGACCGCCGGTGGCCGGCTCGTCGTCGAGGCCTGCGTCGAGCAGGTGGCGCGAGCCGACGGGGGACTGGCGGCGGGCACCTACGTGGTCGTGGCCGTGTCCGACACCGGCGAGGGCATGTCGTCCGAGGTCGCCGGCCGGGCCATGGAGCCGTTCTTCACCACCAAGGGTGCGGGTCGGGGCACCGGCCTCGGCCTCGCCATCGTCCACGGCATCGTGGCCGGCGCCGGGGGCGCCGTGCGCATCGAGTCGACCCCGGAGGAGGGCACAGCCGTGCGGCTGTACCTGCCGGCGTCCACCGAATCGACGGTTTCGGCGGGCGCCGACGCGGATCTCGCACCGGTGCTCGGCGCTGGTGAGGTGGTCCTGGTCGTGGAGGACGACGACGCGTTGCGGGCCCTGGTGGAGAGGATGCTGCGAGCAGGGAACTACGACGCGGTGTGCGCCGCCGACCCTCGCGAGGCGCTGAGCCTGGCTCGCCGGCCGGAGCAGCGCCTCGACATCGTCCTCACCGACGTTCTCATGCCGGGCATGTCCGGCGCCGACCTTGCCGCCCGCCTGGGCAGTCTGCGCCCCGGCCTGCCGGTGATCTACATGTCCGCCTACAGCGCCGACATCCTCGAGGAGCTGCTGGAGGCGGGCGCTGCTCCGGTCATGCTGGAGAAGCCCTTCTCCCAGCGCCAGTTGCTCGACGCGCTCCAGGCTGCGCTGGCGGCCGTCGAGGCGGCCGCCGGGTGACGCCGGCGTGCCGGCCAGTCGTGCGCCGGTGCGTCAGCGGTCCGTGATCTCGGCGTAGCGCCGGAGGGCTTCCTCGCGTTCGGCCTTGTGGTCGACCAGGGGCGGCGGATACCCGTTCGGCGGACCGGTCGACCGCGTCCACGGCTCGTGGATCTCGCCGGCGCCGAGGCCGGCGAGCTCGGGGACATGGCGCCGTATGTAGTCGCCGTCGGGGTCCCACGTGCGGCCCTGGGTGACCGGGTTGAAGACCCGGAAGAACGGGGCGGGGTCGGTACCGGTGCCGGCGACCCACTGCCAGCCATGGTTGTTCGACGCCAGGTCGCCGTCGACCAGGTGGTGCAGGAAGTGCCGGGCGCCGCGCTGCCAGGTCAGGTGCAGGTCCTTGACGAGGAAGCTGGCCGTGATCATCCGGACGCGGTTGTGCATCCACCCCTCGGCCAGCAACTGCCGCATCCCGGCGTCGACGATCGGGTAGCCCGTGCGGCCCGTGGCCCAGGCGTGGAACCGGCGCTCGGCCTCGGATCCGTCGTCGGAGCGCATGGCGCGCATGCGCGGCTGGAGCGACGTCCGCGCCGACGCCGGGTCGTGCCAGATGACGTCGGCGTAGAACTCGCGCCAGGCCAGCTCCCGGCGGAAGCGCTCGGCATCGACGCCCCGTCCGAGGCCGTGCAGGGCCTGGCGAGGGTGGAGCAGACCGAACTTCAAGTAGACCGACAATCGGGACGTGGCGTCGGCGGCGGGGACGTCGCGGCGGTCGGCATAGCCGTCGATGCCGGCCTGGCGGAACGCCGCCAGGCGCGCCTGCGCCGCCGCCTCGGTGGCCGGAGGAAGGGCGGCCTCTGTGGCCGGATCGGCGGGAATGGCCTCTGAGGCCACAGCCGCCCACGGCACGTCGGCCGCCGCCGCGTCCGGCGTCCCCCGGTGCGCCTTCGCCCATGCCCGGTAGAAAGGCGTGAACACGCGGAACGGCGACCCGTCCGCCCGGCGGACCGTCCCCGGCGCGACGGCGTACGGCGACCCGACCCGTCGCAGCGATCGACCGTCGCGGCCGAGGGCCGCCTCCACCGCGTCGTCCCGTTCCCGCCCGTACGGGCCGAAGTCGCCGGCGCACACGACCGTCGCTGCACCCGCCTCGCCCGCGACCTGGGGCACCACGGTCGCCGGGTCGCCGGTGCGCACGACCAGTCGACCGTCGAGGCGGTCATCGAGGTCCCGCAGGGCCCGGTACAGGAAGGCCAGGCGGTTGGGGCCCGACGGCCGCCCGAGCGCGCCGTCGAGCACGAACAGGGCGACCACGCCGCTCGCGTCGACCGCCGCCGCCGTCAGGGCCGGGTTGTCGGCCAGCCGCAGGTCGCGCCGGAACCAGAGCACGGTCGTCACCCGCCGAGCGTACGGGCGCCCGGGTCGCTCTCCGGGCCGCCCGTCCGCTGGCCCAGAACACGCAAAGGGGACAACCCATCAGACCTGCAGCGGATTCACAGGAAATTGCCAGGCCCACGAGGAACTCTTGGACGCATGGAGACTCCCCCTACGGGCCCGGCCGGGCTCGACACGATCGACGGTCCGCTCGAGACCCTCGATCCCGCGCCCTTCGAGTCGTCGTCACCGCCCTACGAGAACGACACCCCGCCGCTGGGCTTTCCTCCCGATCCGTTCGTCGCCCCGTTCGAGTCGCGCCCGCCCGCTCCGGCGCCCGCGCCCGACCGGTCGAACGCCCACCAGGGCCGCACCGGCCTGGCCGGCATGCTGCTCGTGGCCCTGCTCGGAGGGGTCATCGGATCCCTCGTCACCCGCGCCGTCGACGACGGCGACGCCGCCCCGGCCGTGCGGGCGGCGACCGCCGGTCGATCCGCCGTCCTCAACGGGGACCGGCTCGACGTGGCCGGGGTCGTCGAGAAGGTCGAGCCCGCCGTCGTGTCGATCCAGGTCGGCTACGGGGGCGGCCGAGCCGGAAGCGGCGCAGGGACGGGCGTGCTGTTGAGCCCCACCGGCGAGATCCTCACCAACGCCCACGTGGTCGACGGCGCCTCGACCATCCGGGTCACCCTCGCCGGCGAGTCGCAGTCGCGCACGGCCGAGCTGGTCGGGTCGGACCCGACCGCCGACCTCGCCCTGGTCACCATCCCGGGCGCCAAGGGACTGCCGTCGGCCGAGCTGGGATCCTCCTCGGCCGTGGCCGTGGGGGACGACGTCGTCGCCATCGGCAACGCCCTGGCCCTGCGGGGCGGTCCCACCGTCACCCGCGGCATCGTCTCCGCCCTCGACCGGTCGCTCGACACCGAGAACGGCAACACCATCACCGGCCTCATCCAGACCGACGCCTCGATCAGCTCCGGCAACTCCGGTGGGCCGCTGGTGAACGCGGCCGGACAGGTCATCGGCATCAACACCGCCGTCGCCGCCTCCGGACGCGGGTCGGCGGCCGAGAACATCGGCTTCGCCATCGCCATCGACCAGGCCACCCCCGTGATCGACCGCCTGCGGGGCGGCACCGCCGCCGTGAGCAGGGGCTACCTCGGGGTGAGCACGGCCGATCCCGACGACGGCAGCCGGGGCGCGGTCGTGATGAGCGTGGCTGACGGCTCGGCGGCGGCCGCCGCCGGCATCGAGCCCGGTGACCTGGTCACCCACGTGAACGACAAGGCGGTGGACGGCGCCGCAGCCCTTGCGTCGGCCGTGCGGGCCAACCGCCCGGGCGCCAGCGTCGAGCTGCGGGTGATCCGCAACGGCGACGAGCGCACCGTCAAGGCCACGCTGGCACCACAGCCCGGCGCCTGAGCGGCCACCCGGGCGAGCCTTGTCCGAGCTGGTGCAGGGAACCTGCAGGCCGGCCACATGAGGCTCCAAGACAGGGGCATCACGCTCGGCACTGGCCCCGCGTTCCCGTTGCGCCGATATGAAGACCAACATGGACTGTCGACCCCGGCCTCCAAGCCGGTCGTACCTGCTCTGAGGAGAACCACACCATGAAGCCCACCCGAACCCCCGGCGAGACCCTCGAGCAGGCCCTGTTCGAGGTGAAGCGCGTCGTCGTGGGCCAGGACCGCATGATCGAGCGCCTGTTCGTGTGCCTGCTGGCCAGAGGCCACGTCCTCCTCGAGGGCGCTCCTGGCCTGGCCAAGACGCTGGCCGCCGAGACGGTGGCCCGGGTGATCGGGGGCGAGTTCGCCCGGCTCCAGTTCACACCGGACCTGGTGCCGGCCGACCTCGTCGGCACGCGCATCTACCGTCCCTCACAGGAGGCCTTCGACGTCGAGCTGGGCCCGGTGTTCGCCAACGTTGTCCTGGCCGACGAGATCAACCGGGCGCCGGCCAAGGTGCAGAGCGCCCTGCTGGAGGCGATGCAGGAGCGCCAGGTCACCATCGGGCGCGTCACCCATCCCCTGCCCGACCCCTTCCTGGTCATGGCCACCCAGAACCCCATCGAGTCCGACGGCACCTACCCGCTGCCCGAGGCGCAGGTCGACCGGTTCATGCTCAAGGTGCTCGTCGACGACCCGACGGCCCTCGAGGAGTTCGTGGTCGTCGAGCGGGTGCTGGGCACCCTGCACAAGGTGCAGGAGGTGCTGTCGGTCCAGGACCTCGTCGCCCTCCAGGAGGCTACCCGCGCTGTCTTC
>DATAIT010000070.1 GCA_036262515.1 Acidimicrobiales bacterium
GTTTCCTTGCCGGCGCTTCACCTCTCCCCCTGGAGTCACCTGCAATGCCTGAGCTTCCCGGCCTGGCCAAGGGCCTCGGTGTCACCTTCAAGACCATGATCAACACCTGGACCAAGGGTGCGGTCACGGTCCAGTACCCGCACGAGAAGGAGGACCTCGCTCCTCGGACCAGGGGCGTCATCGCCCTCAAGGAGGAGAACTGCACGGTCTGCATGCTGTGCGCCCGCGAGTGCCCGGACTGGTGCATCTACATCGAGGGCCACAAGGAGAAGCGGCCGCCCCGCCGTGAGGGCGGCAAGCCCCGCACCGTGAACATCCTCGCCACCGGTGTCCTGAAGGTGGTGTTCTGAGTGCCCCAGCTCCCCGGTCTCCTCAAGGGCCTCGGTGTCACGTTCAAGACGATGATGAAGCCGGCCGTCACCGTGCAGTACCCGCACGTGAAGGAGGCGCCCCCCACCCGGGCGCGCGGCGTCATCGCCCTCAAGGAGGAGAACTGCACGGTCTGCATGCTGTGCGCCCGCCAGTGCCCCGACTGGTGCATCTACATCGAGGGTTACAAGGACAAGGCGCCGCCCCGGCGTGAGGGCGGCAAGCCGCGCACGGTGCAGAAGCTCGACCGGTTCGACATCGACTACAGCCTGTGCATGTACTGCGGCATCTGCGTCGAGGTGTGCCCCTTCGACGCCCTGTTCTGGAGTCCCGAGTTCGAGTACTCCGAGATCAGGATCGCCGACCTGCTGCACGACAAGACGAAGCTCGGCGAGTGGATGGAGACGGTTCCCGAGCCACCTCCGCTGGAGGCAGGCGCCGAGGCCAAGAAGGGCGCCAAGAAGTAGCGATGGTCGCTCAGAACGTCATCTTCGGGGCGATTGCGTTCGCCATGGCGGCTGCCGCCCTCCGGGTCGTCACCACCAAGAACATCGTGCATGCCGCCTTGTACCTGGTCGTCGTGCTGGCGGGCGTGGCCGCGCTCTACATCCTCCTCGCCGCCGAGTTCACCGCCGTGGTCCAGGTTCTGGTCTACATCGGGGCCATCGTCGTGCTGTTCCTGTTCGGCATCATGCTCACGCGTGCGCCGATCGGCGTCACCAGCGACCTCGACAACGACCAGCGAGGCCTGGCGCTGGTCGTCTCCCTCTTCCTGTTCGGCGTCCTCGGCGCCGTCCTCAACGACGCCTACGGGTCCACCAAGCTGGCCACGGACACCAAGCTCCAGCGGTCCGCCGACGTCGGCAACTCGATCTTCCAGGACTATGTGATCCCCTTCGAGGTCGTGTCCATCCTGCTGCTGGCCGCCCTCATCGGCGCCGTCGTGATCGCCAGGAGGGACTGACGTGTACCTCAACCAGTTCCTGTTCCTCGCCGCATTCCTCTTCTGCGTCGGGGTCTACGGCGTCCTCGCCCGCAAGAACGGCGTGCTCGTCCTCATGTCGGTGGAGCTGATACTCAATGCCGTCAACGTCAACCTGGTTGCCTTCGGCGCCTTCCACGACACCGTGGTCGGCCAGGTGTTCGCCCTGTTCGTCATCGCCATCGCCGCCGCCGAGGTCGGCGTCGGGCTGGCCATCGTCCTGCTCATCTACCGGAACAAGCACTCGATCGACCTCTCCGAGGTCGATCTCATGAAGGGCTGACCCGGACTCCATGCTGCGCAACGCGTTCCTGATCCCGCTCCTGCCGGTCATCTCCTTCGCCCTGATCCTGTTCTTCGGCAAGCGGCTGCCGGGCAAGGGCCACGAGATCGGGATCCTGTTCGTGGGCGGGGCCTTCGTGCTGTCGTCGATCTGCGCCGTGCAGTGGATCAGCCGGCCGGCCGACTACAGGGTGCCCGAGCCCGGATACACCAACGGCGGGTCCGCCGAGCACGCCGGCCAGGCGTCAGCGGTGGACCACTCCGGCTCGTCAACCGAATCCGCGTCGTCCGAGGACCACGGCGCCGAGGAGGCGACGGCCGGCAACACCGCCGAGGGGGACGAGCACGGCGAAGGCGAGCACGAGGTGGAGCCCATCCGGCGGCCCGTGGTGCGCCAGGCGACCTGGTTCGAGATCGGCAGCGTCCAGGTCAAGGCCGGTACCACCATGGACGGCCTGTCCGTGATGCTGGTGTTCGTCGTCTCCATGATCTCGCTGCTCGTGCACGTGTTCTCCACGAACTACATGCACGACGACCGCCGCTACACCCACTTCTTCGCCGCCCTCAGCCTGTTCACGGCGGGCATGCTCGTCATGGTCACGTCGAGCACCACGCTCCAGCTGCTGTTCGGCTGGGAGATGATGGGCCTCTGCTCGTTCATGCTCATCGGGCACTGGTGGGAGGAGAAGAACAACTCCGACGCCGCCCTGAAGGCGTTCTTCACCACGCGCACAGGCGACATCGGGCTGCTGGTCGGCATCTCCATCCTGTACGTCACCGCCGGCCACACCTTCGACATCGCCATCATCAACGACCGCGCCCTCTCGGGCGCCATCGGCACCACCGCCCTCGTGGCGGCGGCCGCAGCCCTGCTCTGCGCGGTCATCGGCAAGAGCGCCCAGTTCCCGCTCCACACGTGGCTTCCCGACGCCATGGCCGGGCCGACGCCCGTCTCCGCCCTGATCCACGCCGCCACCATGGTCGTGGCCGGGGTCTATCTGGTGGCCCGGCTGTACGGAGTGTTCTACGAGGGCTTCCACATCGCCGACGGCGGGGTGAACCCGGTTGCGCTGGCCGGCGGCGTCACCGTGATCATCGCCGCCCTGCTGGCCTTCGTGCAGTCGGACATCAAGAAGGTCCTGGCCTACTCCACCGTGAGCCAGCTCGGGTACATGGTGATGGCCCTCGGCGTCGGCGCCTGGACGGCCGGCATCTTCCACCTCTTCACCCACGCTTTCTTCAAGGGCCTGCTGTTCCTCGGGGCGGGCTCCGTGAGCCACTCGGTCCACAGCTTTGACATGAAGAAGGACATGGGCGGGCTCAGGACGACGATGCCCACCACGTACAAGACGTTCCTCATCGGCAGCCTGGCCCTCGCCGGCGTGTTCCCGCTGGCGGGGTTCTGGTCCAAGGACGAGATCCTCCTCGGCGCCTCCGAGAACGGCTACAAGTTCTTCCTCCTGATCGGGCTGGTCGGCGCCTTCATGACCGCCTGCTACATGACCCGCTGCGTCTACCTCACCTTCTTCGGCGAGTACCGGGGCCACGGGCACCCGCACGAGTCGGCGCCGCCGATCGTCGGCCCCCTCGTCATCCTCGCCGGCTTCTCCGTGTTCGCCGGCCTCCTCAACGCCCCAGGCGTGGAGAAGTTCTCGGAGTGGACGGCCAATGCCACCGTCACGGCCGCCGGGGTCGCCCACCACGAGTTCTCGGTGCCGCTCGCCCTGCTCGGCTCCCTGATGGGCATCGCCGGCATCGCCGCCGGCTGGGCCTACTACGCCAACAACATGGGGCCTCACCGCCTCACCCAGCGCAGCGCTCCTGCCCTGAAGGGCTACCAGCTGCTCGAGAACAAGTACTTCCTCGATCGCCTCTACACCGACATGATCGTCGGCGGCATCAAGGGACCGGTCGCCCGCACCGCATACTGGGTCAACCAGAACGTGATCGACGGCGTCCTCAACGGGGTGGCGGCGGTGTCGCGGGGCGTGGCCAACTTCACCTACGACGTGCTCGACCAGAAGGTCGTCGACGGCGTCGTGAACGGCGCCGGGGCCGGCGCCGAGGAGGGCGGCAGCGTCCTCCGTGTCCTGCAGACCGGGCGCGTGCAGCAGTACGCCGCCTTCCTCTTCGGTGCCGTGGTCTTCATGGGCGGCGCCCTCGTCCTCTTCGCCTAGGAGACTCCGTTGGACTGGTTCGACTCGTGGGCACTCACCCTGGCGACGTTCACGCCCGTGGTGGGCATCGTGGTGCTGGCCTTCGTGCCCCGTGCCCAGGAGGAGCTGATCAAGACGGTGACGCTCGTCACCACCCTGGCCACCGCCGCCGTCGGCGTGGGGATCCTCGCCAACTTCGACTACGGCGCCAGGGGGGCGCTCCAGTTCAACGTCAACAACGAGTGGATCGACGCCATCAACAGCAGGTACCACGTCGGCATCGACGGCATCTCGCTTCCCCTGCTCGTCCTCTCGATGTTCATCAGCATCCTGTGCGTCATCTACTCGTGGGACCACTTCCCCGAGCCGCACAACCCCAAGGCGTTCCTCATGCTCCTGCTGGTGCTCGAGGTCGGCATGAACGGCACGTTCTGTGCTCAGGACCTGATCCTGTTCTTCGTGTTCTTCGAGCTGGTCCTGCTGCCCATGTACTTCATGATCGGGGTGTGGGGCGGGCCCAACCGCCAGTACGCGTCGATCAAGTTCTTCCTGTTCACGCTGTTCGGGTCGGCGTTGATGATCCTCGGTTTCCTCGCCCTGTTCTTCAAGGCCGGCAACACCTTCGACATCCCGACGTTGATCGAGAACGCCAGCTCGATCCCGAAGAACACCCAGCTGTGGATCTTCGGCGGCCTCTTCATGGGCTTCGCCATCAAGGTGCCCATGTTCCCGTTCCACACGTGGCTGCCCGACGCCCACACCGAGGCGCCCACCGTGGGCTCGGTGATCCTTGCCGCCGTCCTGCTCAAGCTCGGCACCTACGGCTTCGTGCGCATCGCCATCCCAATCCTTCCCGAGGCGGCCATCGAGTGGGCGCCGTGGATCGGCGGCCTGGCTGTCGTCGGCATCATCTACGGCGCGCTCGGGTGCCTGGCCCAGAAGGACATGAAGCGGCTGATCGCCTTCTCCTCCGTGGCCCACATGGGATTCGTGATGCTCGGCATCGCCACCCTCACCGACTTCGGCATCAACGCGGCCGTGTTCGGGATGGTGGCCCACGGGCTCATCACCGGCATGCTGTTCTTCTGCGCCGGGTCGATCCAGGAGCGGTTCCACACCCGGGAGCTGGCCCGTCTCGGCGGCCTCCTCGTGCAGGCCCCCAAGCTCGGCTGGATCCTGGGATTCTGCGCCATGGCGTCGCTCGGCCTCCCGGGCCTCGCCGGGTTCTGGGGTGAGTTCCCTGCCATCCTCTCCGCCTACCAGCCGGCCGTCGGCCTCTCGGAGGCGTTGTTCCGCGGCTACATGGTGGTGGCCGCCGTGGGCACGGTGTTCGCCGCCGGGTACCTGCTGTGGATGTACCAGCGCACCGCGTTCGGCACGCCCAAGGAGGAGTTCGCCAAGGAGCACATCCACGACGTGCACGGGCCCGAGTGGCTGGCGTGGGCGCCGATGCTCGCCTTGATCTTCCTGCTCGGCGTGTACCCCCGGCTCCTGTTCGGCGTCACCGACGAGGCCGTGCAGACCGTCACCGCCGCCTTCCGCGCCGTGGGTGGCCCCTAGGTGCTCCACCTCGTCCTGGCCGCCGCCGCGGCCACCGGTTTCAAGGCCCCCCACCTCGACTACGGCGCGCTCTCACCGGAGATCGTCCTCACCGGCGTGCTGGTGGTCGTGCTCCTCGTCGACCTGGTGGTCGACGAGACGCACAAGTACCTGGTGACGCAGCTGGCCGGTGTCGGGGTCCTCGTCAGCATCATCCCGGTCATCGCCCTCGCCGTCGACGGCACGGACCGGTCGATGTTCGGCGGCGCCTACGTGGTGGACGACTTCGCGCTGGTGTTCAAGGGCTTGTTCCTGGCCATCGGGTACGTCGTGCTGCTCATGTCCACCCGGTACATCGAGGAGGGTGACTACTACGAGGGCGAGTACTCCTTCCTGCTCCTCTCCTCATTGCTCGGCATGGCCGTCATGTCCTCGTCGCGCGACCTCATCTCGATCTTCGTCGCACTCGAGCTGCTGTCCATCCCGGCCTACATGCTGGCCGGGTGGCGCAAGCGCGATCTGAGGAGCAACGAGGCGGCGCTCAAGTACTACCTGCTCGGCGTGCTGGCCTCGGCCGTGATGCTGTACGGCATGTCGCTTGTGTTCGGCGCCACCGGCACCACGGTGCTGTCCACCATCGGGCGCGAGGTCGCGGGCTCCGTCGGCGACCAGCCGCTGGTCACCCTGGGCATCTTCCTCATCGTGGTGGGTTTTGCGTTCAAGGTGTCAGCCGTCCCGTTCCACTTCTGGGCCCCCGACACCTACGAGGGCGCCCCCACGCCGGTCACCGCGTTCCTGTCCGTCGCCTCGAAGACCGGGGGGTTCGTGGCCCTCATGCAGCTCGTGTACGTGGGGTTCTTCGGGCGGGAGGAGGTGTGGGGGCCGCTGTTCTGGGTACTCGCCGCCCTCACCATGACGATCGGCAACCTGGTCGCGCTGCGCCAGACCAACATCGTGCGGATGCTGGCGTACTCGTCGGTCGCCCAGGCCGGGTACATCCTGGTGCCGTTCGCCGTGTCGGGGGACAGTCCGGCCGCGGCGGGCACCGCTCAGACGGCCATGATCGTGTACCTGCTCATCTACGCCGCCATGAACCTCGGCGCCTTCTCGATCGTCATGGCCGTCGCCCGCAAGACCCGGTCGGGCGAGATCTCGTCGTACGGCGGGCTGTTCAACTACGCGCCGGGCCTCACGGTCCTGATGACGATCTTCGTCTTCTCCCTGGCCGGCATCCCGCCCCTCGGCGGCTGGTTCGCCAAGCTCCTCATCTTCCAGTCGGCGCTCGACGCCGGCACGCCGACGGCGGTGTTGCTGGCCGTCATCGCCGGCGTCAACTCCGTCATCGCACTCTTCTACTACGCGTCCATCGCGCGGGAGATGTGGATGCGGCCCGTGCCCGACGACGACCGCTCGCCCATCGGCGTCCCCGCCCCACTGGCGGCCGCCCTCGGCCTCACCGCCGCCGCCGTGCTGTTCATCGGCATCTACCCGCAGGCCGTGGCCCGCCTCGGCGACCTGGCCCACCTGGCTTCCAGATAGCCCGACCGCCCGCCATCGGCCCGGCGGCGCGCATCCGGGACCGGGTGGCCCGAGCCGGGCCCATCCCGTTCGCCGAGTATCTCGACCTCGCCTTGTACGACCCCGACGGCGGGTTCTTCGGTGCCGGCGGCGGTGCCGGGCGCGAAGGTCACTTCCTCACCAGCCCCGAGGTCGGCCCGCTCTTCGCCGCCGTGCTCGCCCGGGCCATCGACGGGTGGTGGGCCGACCTCGGGCGGCCCGACCCCTTCGTGGTCGTGGAGGCGGGGGCGGGCACCGGCTCCTTGGCGCGCGACGTGCTGGCCGCCGGCCCCCGGTGCGGCCCGGCTCTCCGGTACGTCCTCGTCGAGCGATCGGACGCGCTGCGCGGGCACCAGGCCGGCCGCCTCTCCCTGGAGGTGCCGGCCCTCGCCCTCGGGCCGTCCGTCCCCGACGACGAGGACGGCCCCGGGGCGGCGCAGGCGTCCGGACCGCTGACCACGTCGCTGCCCTCCTTTCCCGCCGGACCGCTGACCGGCGTGATCGTGGCCAACGAGCTGCTCGACAATCTCGCGTTCCTGCTGCTGGAGCGCCGGAGCGACGGTTGGGACGAGGTGAGGGTCGGCTGGGGTGCCGACGGGCCGGTGGAGGTGCTCGTGCCCGCCGCCGCGGAGCTGGCCGCAGAGGCGGGGGTGCTCGCCCCCGCGGCGCCCGTCGGCGGGCGTATCCCGCTCCAGCGCGACGCCGCGACGTGGCTGCGGGAGGCGGCGTCGGCCCTGGAGCGCGGGCGCATCGTGGTCGTCGACTACGCGGACGCGTCACCGTCGCTGGCCCGCCGGCCGTGGCGTGACTGGGTCCGCACCTACCGGGGGCACCAACGCGGAGGGCATCCGCTCGACGACCCCGGCTCCCAGGACATCACCTGCGAGGTCGCCGTCGACCAGCTGGTCAGGGTCCGGGCGCCCCTCGCCGACCGGTCCCAGGCCGAGTTCCTCTCCGCCCACGGGATCGAGGAGCTGGTCGCCGGCGCCCGGTCGGGCTGGCTGGAGGGTGCGGCGGCGGGAACGCTGGAGGCACTTCGTCACAAGAGCCGCCTGGGCGAGGCCGCCGCGCTCGTGGACCCCACCGGTCTCGGGACGTTCCGGGTGCTGGAGTGGGTCATCGACTGACACGGCCGTCCCGGCCGGCGGACGGTGGCGCTCGCCCGGGCCATGGCGCAGGGGTAGGTTCTGCGGCGTGGCGGACGCCGCGAAGGACCTCGTCTGGATCTCGGGGGCGTCGGGCGGCATCGGCGCCGCCCTCGCCGGCTCCGTCCCGTGGCCCGGCGCACGCGTGATCGACATCGGCCGCCGGGGCGCAGCCGGGCTCGAGCACGTGGAGGCCGACCTCGCCGACCCGGCCACCTGGGACACCGTGGCGGCGTCGTTCGAGAAGGAGCTGGCCGGCTTCGACGGCGACCATGCCGTGTTCGTGCACGCAGCCGGGACCCTCGATCCCATGGGCTTCGCCGCCGAGGTCGACCCTGGCGCCTACCGGCGCAACGTGATCCTCAACGCGGCGGCGCCCCAGGCGCTCGGGCAGGCATTCGTCTCGGCGGCCGGGAACCGCCCGGGACGGCGGCACCTGGTGATGCTCACCTCGGGCGCGGCGAAGAGCGTGTACCCCGGGTGGTCGTCCTACGGTGCGTCCAAGGCGGCGGTCGACCAGTGGGTCCGCAACGTGGGCGCCGAGCAGGAGGCGCGCGGCGGCGTGCACGTCGTCGCCGTCGCCCCCGGCACGGTGGACACCGCCATGCAGCGCCGGATCCGGGAGACGCCGGAGGAGGCCTTTCCCCAGCGCCAGAAGTTCGTCGAGCTGCACGAGAGCGGCACGCTCGCCGACCCGGCCGACGTCGCGGTCAAGATCTGGGGCCTGCTCGACGCCGGCCTCGACAACGGTGCCGTCGTCGACCTGCGCCATGTGCCCGGCTGACGGGCCGGTCCCGGTCCCTTAGGCTCGCGCTCATCCGGGCCGGCCCGGTCCCGGACGAGATGTCGAGGGGGTTGCAGCGTGGCGGAGGCACCACGGCAGACGATCGAGTCCTTCTCGCTCGAGGGCCGCACGTTGCCGCCACCCGCGGGGTTCCGGCAGGACGCCCTCGTGCGCGATCAGGCGCTCTACGACGAGGCCAACGAGGACTGGAAGGGGTTCTGGGCCAGGCAGGCCCTCGCCCTCGACTGGTTCGACGAGTGGGACACCCTGCTCGAGTGGGACCTGCCCTTCGCCCGGTGGTTCGGCGGCGGCCGCCTCAACGTCTCCTACAACTGCCTCGACCGCCATGTGGCCGCCGGCCGCGGCGACAACGTGGCCTTCCACTGGGAGGGTGAGCCCGGCGACACCCGCACCATCACCTACGCCGACCTCCTGGCCGACGTGGAGCGGTTCGCCAACGTGCTGCGGTCGCTCGGGGTCGAGCGGGGCGACCGGGTGGCGATCTACATGCCCATGGTCCCCGAGCTCCCGGTGGCCATGCTCGCGTGCACCCGCATCGGTGCCCCGCACTCGGTCGTGTTCGGTGGATTCTCGGCCGACGCCCTGCGCGACCGGATCGACGACGCCCAGGCCAAGGTGCTCGTCACCGCCGACGGTGGGTGGCGGCGCGGCGCGGTGGTCCCCCTCAAGGCGAGTGCCGACACGGCCGTGGAGCAGGCCGCCACCATCGAGCACGTCGTGGTCGTCCGCCGCACCGACCACGGCGTGGAGATGAAGGACGGTCGCGACCACTGGTGGCACGAGCTCATGGACGGCGCCGCCCCGCACTGCGAGCCGGAGCGCATGGACGCCGAGGACCTGCTGTACCTCCTCTACACGTCGGGCACCACCGCCCGCCCGAAGGGCATCATGCACACGACGGGCGGCTACCTCACCCAGGTCGCCTTCACCCACAAGTACGTGTTCGACCTGCATCCCGACACCGACGTGTACTGGTGCGCAGCCGACATCGGGTGGGTCACGGGCCACAGCTACATCGTCTACGGGCCACTGGCCAACGGCGCCACCGGGGTCCTCTACGAGGGTTCACCCGACTTCCCGGGCCGCGACCGGTGGTGGGACATGATCGAGCGCTACCGGGTCACGATCCTGTACACGGCGCCCACGGCCATCCGCACGTTCATGAAGTGGGGTGCCGACGAACCGGCGAAGCACGACCTGTCGTCGCTCCGGTTGCTCGGCTCGGTGGGGGAGCCGATCAATCCGGAGGCGTGGACCTGGTACTGGGAGCACATCGGTGGCGGCCGCTGCCCGGTGGTGGACACCTGGTGGCAGACCGAGACCGGCGCCATCATGATCTCCCCGCTGCCGGGCGCCACCGCCCTCAAGCCCGGCTCGGCCACGTTCCCGCTTCCGGGCATCGCTGCCGAGGTGGTCGACGACCAGGGCAACCCCGTCGAACGGGGCGGTGGCTATCTCACCCTCACCCGACCATGGCCGTCGATGTTGCGAGGCATCTACGGCGACCCGCAGCGCTACCGGGACACGTACTGGAGCCGGTTCGAAGGCCGGTACTTCGCGGGCGACGGCGCCCGCATCGACGACGAGGGCTACTACTGGTTGCTCGGCCGGGTGGACGACGTCATGAACGTGTCGGGCCACCGCATCTCCACGACCGAGGTCGAGTCGGCCCTCGTCGACCATCCGTCGGTCGCCGAAGCGGCCGTTGTCGGCGCGGCCGACGCCACCACCGGCCAGGGGATCATCGCCTTCGTGACGCTTCGTGGCGGCAACGAGGCGAGCGACGAGCACGGCCAGCTCCTGCGCAAGCACGTCGCCACCCGCATCGGCGCCATCGCCCGGCCCAAGGCGATCGTGTTCACCGACGACCTCCCGAAGACCAGGAGCGGCAAGATCATGCGCCGTCTGCTGCGGGACGTGGCCGAGGGGCGCTCACTCGGCGACACCACCACGCTGGCCGACGCCGGCGTGGTGGAGGAGATCAAGCGCCGGGCCGAGCTGACGACGTCGGAGGACTGACCTGACCTCGTCGGCGGGATGGGAGCTTCCCGACCACTGGTGTTGGCGGGACGCACCTGTCGTGCCGGGCCCGGCCGTCGTCTTCGACCTCGACGGCGTGCTGTCCGACGCAGCCAGCCGGCAGCACTTCCTCGCTCCGGGGCGCCAGGACTGGGAGGGCTTCTTCGACGCCTGCGGCGAGGATCCCTTGATCGAGGAGGTGGCCTGCCTCCTCGCCCTCCTCGACCCCAAGCTGCAGATCGTGCTGCTCACCGGTCGGCCGGTGTGGGTCCAGTCGCAGACGAGAGCGTGGCTCGCCAGGTTCGACCTGCGGTGGGACCTGCTCATCATGCGGGACCACGGGGACTACACGGCGGCGCGGGACTTCAAGCGCGGGACCGTCCACGAGCTGCGCGGCGTGGGGTTCGAGCTCCGCCTCGCCTTCGAGGACGACCGGCGAAACCTCACCATGTTCCGCGAGGAGGGTGTGACGTGCGTGTACATCCACTCCGGGTACTACGACTGAGCCGGATGCGGCCGTGCGAGGAACAGCGGACCGACCGGGGACGTTGAACGGAGTGACATGAACAAGAACACCTTCAAGACAACCATCCTCCTCGCCGGCATCGGCGGCCTGCTGGTGGCCGTCGGCTCGCTGCTCGGCGGCCAGGGCGGCGCCGCCATCGGCCTCGTCCTGGGCGTCGCCTTCGTGGGCTGGTCGTACTGGAACTCCGACAAGATGGCGATCAAGGCGGCCCGTGCCGTCCCCGTCACCGAGAACCAGTTTCCCGAGTACTACGCCATGGTCCGAGACCTCACCGTCCGGGCCGGCATGCCCATGCCGAAGCTGTACATGACCCCGGACCCGCAGCCCAACGCCTTCGCCACCGGTCGCAATCCCGAGCACGCCGCCGTCGCCGTCACGCAGGGCATCGTCGAGCGGCTCGGCTGGGGCGACGAGCTGCGCGGCGTGCTCGCCCACGAGATCAGCCACGTGGGCAACCGCGACATCCTCATCGGCTCCGTCGCCGCCGCCGTGGCCACCGGTATCAGCTTCATGGCCAACATGGCGATGTGGGGCGCCATGTTCGGCGGCGGGCGCGGTGGCGACGACGACAGCCCCAACCCGATCGCACTCCTGCTCACCGCCCTCCTGGCGCCGCTGGCGGCAGGCCTGCTCCAGATGGCGCTCAGCCGCAGCCGCGAGTTCGAGGCCGATCGCTCCGGGGCCCGCCTGATCGGCGACGGCGAGCCGCTGGCCCGTGCCCTCGAGTCCATCGAGGCCTACGCCAAGCGCATCCCGATGGCCGTCCAGCCGGCTCAGGCCCAGAAGTACATCATCAACCCGCTCACCGGGCAGAAGGTCCAGTTCGCCAACCTGTTCACCACGCACCCGCCCACGGCCGAGCGCGCCGCCCGCCTCCGGGCCGGAGAATGGCGGCGGTAGTCGTGTGACAGCCCCGGGCCGGCGGTGGGGCCGGCTCCCGGCTCCTCATCCCGGCCTGGCGGGTGGCGGTGGCGCGCCCGGGCGACCGGGCCGCGCCGGCATCCGCCGTCCGAGCCGGGTGACCGCGGCGGGCGCAGCTGCCGCCCTGGCGCTCACGGTGTCCACCCTGGCCCCCGACGCGCCGGCGCGTGCACAGGCGGTCGACCCGCCCACCTCGGTGGCCGAGCCACCGACCACCACGTCGCCGGAGCCCGAGCCGACGACGGCTCCGCCGGCGCCTCCCGACAGCGCCGTCGCGCCGAGCCCCGACAGCGGTCCGCCTGCGAGTCCGCCTCCAGACCAGGACCCCGTGGCGGGGCAGACGCCGGCGGCGCCTCCCGAAGCTCCGGCGAACACGCAGCCAGCGGCGACGGGCAACGGGACGGCATCGCCGTCACACCCCCTGGCGCCGGGCGAGCTGCCGCCGGGCGCCCGCAAGGTGATCAACTCGGTCCGGCGGTCGCCGTCGAACAGCACCAGGCGCCTTCTCGCCGCGCTGGCGCCGCTCGAGCAGCTCGGCATGACCCGGGCCCAGGCGATCGCCGCCGGGTTCGGCCGCTTCCCCGTCGCCGGCGCTGCCTCGTTCAGCCACGACTGGCTGTTCCCGAGGTACACCCCGGTCTTCCATCTCCATCAGGGGACCGACATCTTCGCGGCCATGGGGACACCCGTGCGCGCCCCCGCCGACGGAGTCGTGAAGCTGGCCCAGGGCGGCTCCGGTGGGCTGGCCGCCTACGTGTACCAGCCCGACGGCACCTATTACTACCTGGCCCATCTCAGTGCCTTCGCCGGCGAACGGTCCGGACGGGCGGTGGCGTTGGGCGACGTGGTCGGCTACGTGGGCGACACCGGGAACGCCCGGGGTGGGAGCCCCCACCTCCACTTCGAGATCCATCCGGCGCCCGTCCGCGCCATTCCGAGCGGCAAGGGAAAGAGCCGCACGGTGACCTACGTGGCGCGACCCGTTCCGGTGGGCACGGTGCTCCCTGCCGCCGACCCGAAGGCGACCCTCGACCAGTGGCTCAGCGAGGCGCTGGCCGCCGCCCCCCAGCTCGTCGCCGCCGTCGAGAGCCGCCCGCGCGCCCTGGTCGCCACCGGCATCACCCGGCGACTGGCCGATGGCCGGTCGGGCGCCTTCCCAGCTCCCGTCTCGCCCCCGGCCTCACAGTTGCTGTGGGCGTCGGCGATGAACCCGTCGGGAGGAGCGCTGCGGCTGGCCGAGGCGGAAGCGATGGTGGTCGCCACGGAGTACAACTGGGCGCAGGCGGCCCGCCGCCGGCAGGCACTCCTCGAGGAACAGGCCGTGGCGATGGCCCGGGCGGCCGCCATCCTGGCGCCCCTCACTCCCTCGAGCCTCCTCCCGCCGTCGTCGAGCGACACCTGAGCGTCGCGGCGGCGCGGGCGCTCTCAGTCGCGGAAGTTGCTGACCTGCAGGGGTATCCCGAAGTCCTCGGCCTTGAGGGCGGCGATGACGGCCTGGAGGTCGTCGCGCTTCTTGCCCGACACGCGCACCTGCTCGCCCTGGGTCTGCGACGAGACGCCCTTGAAGCCGAGCTCCTTGATGAACCTGTTGAGCTTGCGGGCGTTGTCCGAGGAGATGCCGGCGTTCAGGGTGACGGTCTGGCGCATGGCGCCGCGGGAACCCTCCTCGGGCTTGCCGCGGTCGAGGGCCTTGAGCGAGACGCCCCGTTTCACGAGCTTCTCCTCGACGACTTGCAGCACGGCCCGAAGGCGGTCCTCGGTGGACGACTCCAACCGGAGCTCCTGACCCGACAGTTCGACGGCCGAACCGGTGTCCTTGAAATCGAACCTGGTGCCGAGCTCGCGGCCGGCCTGGTCGACCGCGTTGCGGACCTCTTGCATGTCGACCTCGGACACGACATCGAAGGTGGGCACGCGTGAACGCTATCCTCATCCCCCCACAGGGGTCGGTGCCCGAGCGGCCAAAGGGAGCAGACTGTAAATCTGCCGGCACAGCCTTCGGAGGTTCAAATCCTCCCCGGCCCACCACGGCGAGGCACCCCGGCCCGCAGGTCGGGGTGCGTGCCGCCCATTGGCGCTCGCAGGCCTGTACCGTCGGGCTGCGTGGGCGACGACGTGGCACTCGACGAGTCCGTGGAAGACGAGGAGCTGGCGGCGATGGCCTTGGCCGCCGACCCCGACGCGGTCGTGGACGACGACGCGGTGCCCCTCCGGCTCCTCGGCGGCGGTGCCCCGGCCCCGCTGCCCGGCTGGTACATGCCGCCACCGGCATTCGGCACCCGCCTGCTCCGCGGGTGGCGTCGGCGGCTCGTGTTCGTGATCGTCGCCGCCTTCGTCCTCATCAACATGTACGGGCTGTGCAGCACCTACGGGTGGGTGGAACTGGCCTGACGCTCTCGGATCAGGGGCTGTCCGCCCGGTCCGGAGGGTCGAGCACGGGGGAGCGCGGCACGGAGGTGGCGCCGTCGGTTCCGAGCAGCCGTTGCATCAGCACGACGTCGAGCCATCGCCCGAACTTCCGGCCCACCTCGCGCTCCACGCCCACCAGCTCGAACCCGCAGGCGCGGTGCAGGGCGATCGACGCCTGGTGGCCGCCGACGACGCGGCCCATGACGGAGTGGAACCCGTGCAGCTCGGCCAGGCGCAACAGCTCCGAGAGCAGCAGCCGGCCGGCGCCCTGGCCGCGGTGCCCGGCATCGACGTAGACCGAGTCCTCCACCGTGGTGGAGTACGCCGGCCGGTCACGGTAGGGCGACAGCGACCCGAACCCCACGACCCGGTCGCCGGCCACGGCCACCACCGCCGGATGGATCCCGGCGTGGGCTTCGATCCAGGCGCGCTGGTCGTCGAGGCTGCGGGGCCGGAGGTCGAAGGTGACGGTGGACCCGGTGACCTCCCGGTTGTAGATGGCGCGGATGGCGTCGGCATCGCCGGCCGTGGCCAGGCGGGCGACGAGGGGCGTGGACGCGGGCACGGCCGAACTATCATGGCCGCTCGCAGCCCGAAGGCTGCGGGCCGGAGGTGCATCCCCCGGCGTCAGCACCGCCCTCTTAGCTCAGTCGGCAGAGCACAGCCATGGTAAGGCTGGTGTCGTGAGTTCGATTCTCACAGAGGGCTCGCCGGCCGCACGGTTCGGGCGGCACCCAGGCGGCGTAGCTCAGTTGGTCAGAGCACACGGCTCATAATCGTGTGGTCGTCGGTTCGAGTCCGACCGCCGCTACTCGCCCGACGGGAGGGCCCCGCCGGAAATGGTGACCGAGGGTGGTCGCTGTGCCCGCCCCGGGCGGGGTCGCTGGCGCGCCGGCCGCCGTGTCGTAGACTCGCCGAATGGCTCGGAACGAGAAGCGCATCAAGGTCACCCTTGCCTGCGAGGTGTGCAAGCGCCGCAACTACATCACCAAGAAGAACAAGACGAACGACCGCGAGCGCATCGAGCTCCAGAAGTACTGCCGCTGGGACCGCCGCCACACGGCCCACAAGGAAACCCGCTAAGCAACCCGCAGCACCCCCCCACCACCGTCCGTAACTTTCTTCCCAGCCAGGGAGTCGAACGAGCAATGGCGCTGGACCTGGCCGATCTGGTCACCGCCGCCAAAGCGGGCGACAAGGCGGCCTTCACGAAGCTCGTGGAGGCGACGACCGCCGAGATGTACACGCTCGCGTACCGGCTCACCGGCAATGCGGAGGATGCACAGGACGTGGTGCAGGAGGCGTATGTCCGGGCCTACAAGGGCCTGAAGAAGTTCCGCGGCGACGCGGAGTTCACCAGTTGGATGTACCGGATCACGGCCAACTGCGCGAACACCCACCTGGTGAAGAGCTCGCGGCATCGCCACGACGCCATGGACGAGACCGAGGAGCTCAGCGACGAGCGCCCCGGACCCGAGGCCAGGCTGGCGTCCGCCGACGAGCGCTCCGAGCTCCACCTCGCCCTCCAGAGCCTCTCGCCGGAGATGCGCGCCGTGGTCGTCCTGCGAGACGTCTACGACCTGCCCCACGAGGCCATCGCAGCCGAGCTCGGGATCAGCGAGGGGGCGGCCAAGGTGCGTCTGCACCGGGCCCGCCGCAAGCTGCGCGAGCGACTCTTCCCCCTGCGGGGCGAAGAGCACGGTGAGGTGGACGCCCATGCAGTGTGACCAGGTCGCCGATCGCCTTCCGCAGATCGTCGACGGCGGCGAGCGAGCGGCGCCGGCCGTGCTCGCGCACGTGGACTCCTGCCTGCGCTGCCAGGCCGAGCTCGTGCAGTACCGCAAGCTCCTCAAGGCCCTGCGCACGTTGCGCACCGACATCCTCGAGCCGGCACCCGGCACCATCACCGCCATCCTGGCCAGCCTCGAGGCGGTCGGCGAGCGTGGCGCCATGCGATCGTTGCTCGCCGGGCGCCGAGCCGCCTACGTCGGCGGTATCGCCGCTGCCACAGCGGCCGCCGGCGCCGCCGGCGCCATCGTCCTGGCCAGCCGGGGCCGCCGGAAGATGCGCCTCGCAGGCTAGGTTCTCGCCTCCAGGGGACGCCCGCCCTGCGGGCCCGCTGGAGGGCGGTGCTATCCTCACCCGGTGCAAGAGCCCCCTGGCGAGCCGGTACTTCACTCGCAGTCCCCAAGGGCAGTAGCTCAACTGGCAGAGCACCGGTCTCCAAAACCGGCGGTTGGGGGTTCGAGTCCCTCCTGCCCTGCTCGCCCCGCCCCGCGTCCGAGGTGGCAATGAACCGACAGATGAAGCGCATGATGCAACGTCAGGGCCAGGTCGGCCCCGACGGCACGCCTGAGTCGGCTCCGCGCGCCCCGCAGCAGCGGCGAGCGCCGTCGCCCACCAAGGAGCGCACCTCGCCGGGACAGTTCCTGAAGGAGGTCCGGGGAGAGCTGCGGAAGGTCGCATGGCCCACGAGGGCCGAGGTCACGAACTACTCCACGATCGTGCTCTTCACCCTGGTCGTGCTCATCGCCCTCATCTTCGTGCTCGACCTGGCGTTCGCCAAGAGCATCCTCTTCCTCTTCAAGACATGAGCGACGTTCCCGCAACCGACGACGCCGCGGCCGAGCCGGCTCCCGACGTCGTCGCCCAGCCCACCTCCGAGATCCCCGAGCACGAGCAGCGGATCATCGAGGAGGCGCTCGTCGGCGCGGAGATCGTCCCCGACGGTTCGTCCGACGGTGCCGAGACGGCACCGGATGAGGCGGGCGGCGCTCCCGAGGCGGCCGCCGAGGGCGTGGGTGACGAGATCGTCTCGGTCGAGGACCTGCTCGACGAGGACGTCGAGGGCGACGACGCGGACGTCGTCGTGGAGAGCCCCTTCGACCGGCCCGGCCAGTGGTTCGTGGTCCACACCTATGCGGGCTACGAGAACAAGGTGAAGTCGAACCTCGAGAGTCGCATCTCCTCCATGAACATGGAGGACCGCATCTACTAGGTCGTCATCCCCGTCGAGGACGTGATCGAGTTCAAGGGCGGCAAGAAGGTCGTCGTCCAGAAGAAGGTGTTCC